>CAMPHD010000019.1 GCA_946885765.1 uncultured Thalassospira sp. | reverse complement strand
TCAGTTTCGGATTTAGCACAACTTTGCATTAAGTGCAGTCACGAGTTGGTGAAAGCGCCATATCGTTAGATCCTGAATTAGATAACGATTTCCAAAGGATCATTGAAAACTTTGGTTCCGCAAAATGAAAAGGCCCGCAACAGTTGTTGCGAGCCTTTGTGGTTTTGCCTTGGATCGGACAGCCGATCAGAAATCGGCCTTGATCACGCGATCACGGATTTCGGTTGCCATGGCTTCTGCCAGTTCGTTGATCCCCATGTTTTTTTGATGCTGGAAACCAAGGCGGCGGACCGATGCGGTTTTTTCTTCGGCTTCGCGTTTGCCAAGGGCCAGGATCAGTGGGATTTTGGCATGGCTGTGTTCGCGAACCTTGTAGCTGATCTTTTCGTTGCGAAGGTCAAGTTCAACGTTCAAGCCTTTGGCTTGAAGTGTTTTTTTCACTTCTTCCGCATAGCTGTCGGCTTCGTTGGTGATCGAGCAGATCACCGCATGAACAGGTGACAGCCAAAGCGGCAGGCGACCGGCATAGTTTTCGATCAGAATGCCGATGAAGCGTTCAAGCGAGCCAAGGATCGCACGATGCAGCATGACCGGGCGGTGCTTTTCGCCGTCTTCGCCCATATAGGATGCATCAAGGCGTTCCGGCAGGACGAAGTCGGCCTGAAGTGTGCCACACTGCCAGTCGCGACCAATCGCATCACGCAGGACGAACTCAAGCTTCGGCCCGTAAAACGCGCCTTCGCCCGGGTTAACTTCAAGCGTAAGTCCGGCTTCTTCGGCAGCTTCGCGAAGGGCGGTTTCTGCCTTGTCCCAGATTTCATCAGAACCGGCACGGACTTCCGGACGGTCCGAGAATTTGACGAGGATGTCGGTAAAGCCGAAATCCTTGTAAACCGATTTCAGAAGGTCACAGAAAATCTTGGTTTCCGAGACAATCTGGTCTTCTGTACAGAAGATATGCGCGTCATCCTGAATGAACTGGCGCACGCGCATTATGCCATGCAGGCCGCCGGACGGCTCATTACGATGGCAGCAGCCGAATTCCGCCATACGTAGCGGCAGGTCACGATAGGATTTGCTGCCCATACGGAAAATCTGCACGTGGCACGGGCAGTTCATCGGCTTGAGCGCCAGAACCTTTTCGGGGTCGTTTTCATCCGGGGTCGTGGTGAACATGTTTTCGCGGAACTTTTCCCAGTGGCCGGACTTTTCCCAGAGGATACGGTCAACAAGCTGCGGCGTGCGGACTTCCTGATAGCCTTCGGCATCAAGACGTTCACGAATATAGGTTTCGACCTTGCGATACAGTTTCAGGCCCTTGTCGTGCCAGAAAACCGAACCTTGGGCTTCTTCCTGCATGTGGAAGAGGTCCATTTCGCGACCAAGGCGGCGGTGATCACGCTTTTCGGCTTCTTCAAGCATGTGCAGATAGGCATCAAGGTCTTCCTGCGTTTCCCAGCAGGTGCCGTAGATACGTTGCAGCATTTCGTTATCCGAGTTGCCACGCCAATAGGCGCCGGCAACCTTCATCAGTTTGAAGGCTTTGCCGATCTTGCCGGTCGACGGGGCATGCGGGCCACGGCACAGGTCAATGAAATTACCCTGACGATAGCAGGTGATGGTTTCGGTTTCGGGCAGGTCGCGAATGATCTCGGCTTTATAGTCTTCGCCCTTGTCGAGGAAGAATTTGATCGCCTCGTTACGGTCCCAGACTTCGCGTTCGATTTTCTCGTTCCGCTCGACGATCTTGTGCATCTGCTTTTCGATCTTAATCAAATCGTCCGGCGTAAAGGGCGTCTTGCGGGCAAAGTCGTAATAGAAACCGTTTTCGATGGACGGGCCGATTGTCACCTGCGTGTCCGGGTACAATTCCTGAACCGCTTCGGCCATGACATGGGCGCAGTCATGCCGGATTAGCGGCAGAACTTCCTTGTGCCCCTTTGTCACGATTTCGATGGCGGCATCAGTATCGATTTCACGCGAAAGATCGCGCAATTCGCCGTTAATGATGATGGCAAAAGATTTCTTTGCCAGCGAGGGACTGATGCTTTTGGCAACATCGAAACCCGATACAGGGCCGTCAAATTCGCGTACGGCACCGTCCGGAAGGGTGAGGGCAATCATGTCTGGCTCAACTCTGCTTTATCTGCGGGCATAAATGTCATGTGCGCATTTTCAAACCCGCATGTTTACGCGGGCTTTAGGCACAAGAAAAGGAATTTCAGGATGAGGTCAAGTTCGCTCTTTGAAAAAAGCGACCGAGGAAACAACACGAAAAGCCGCGACGCCCGAAAGACGTGCAGTGATTGCGCATTCCATCAATTTTTTGTCGGCCATGCCGTGCATTGATGCTATCCCGTTAATTGATAACGCCAATATAGCATCAAAAGAGAGCAGGGCAAGCCACAACCCGGTTAAGATTTTACAGCAGTTCCTTGTTCTTGTAGTTTGCCAAAACACCAGATTGAAACGGCGCCACCACGCCAAAGCCTCATAAGGTAAGCCCCACATGTCCAGCCCCGAAGTGCGCCGAAACATTCTGTTTTTAAGTTTGTGCGTTGCCCTGTCAGCCAGTGCGATGTCGCTGCTGTTTACGGTGGCTGCCGTGATCGGTTATTCGCTGGCACCGGACAAATCATTTTCGACGTTACCGGTTGCATTCACCATGATTGCAATGATGGCCACTACCGCGCCCTCGGCTCTGATGATGAACCGTTTCGGTCGACGTGTCGGTTTCTGGATCGGGTCGGTGATCGGTATGGTCGGTGCTGTGGCTGGCATGGGGACGGTTTATTTCGGCAGTTTCTGGCTTCTGTGCGTAGCTTGCGCCTGCATCGGGTCTGCCAATGCCATCGCCAT
The DNA here is from genome assembly GCA_946885765.1 of uncultured Thalassospira sp. The sequence goes on along the minus strand of CAMPHD010000019.1, from coordinate 15,951 downwards.
GCAATATCGATTTGCCGCAGCCGAGGCCGCCCCACCAGAGTTCCGTTCGCGGGCGATTTCGCTAACCATGCTGGGCGGGCTTGCCGCGGCCTTTGTCGGGCCGAACCTGGCAAGTTTTGCACGCAACTGGTTTGATACCCTGCCATTTCTCGGGACTTTTCTCGCACTGATCGGGCTGCAATTTCTGCTGGTTCTTGCGATCAGCCAGTTGCGCCTGCCTGATATGCGCGGCACCAAGCATGATGAACCGGCCCGTCCGCTTAAAATGGTTGTGGGTCAACCTGCCGTGATCGTTGCAATGATTGCCGGGGCACTTGGTTACGCGGTGATGAGCTTTGTCATGACGGCGACACCGCTTGCGATCCTTGATTGCAATTACGAGTTCGGCGATGCTGCCTTCATCATCCAGTGGCATGTGGTGGGCATGTATGCGCCGGGCTTCTTTACCGGCAACCTGATCCGCCGCTTTGGTGCGCTTACCATCATTCAGGTCGGTGCCGTGCTGAACCTGATATGTCTGGCATTCGGTTTGGGAGGAGAGGATTTGATCGGCAACTTCTGGCCGTCTCTTGTGCTGCTTGGCGTTGGTTGGAACTTCATGTTTGTCGGTGCCACAACGCTCCTGACGGAAAACTATCGTCCGGCCGAGCAGGCCCGTGTGCAGGCAATTAACGAGTTCGTCGTTTTCGGAACAGTTGCCATTGCATCCCTGTCCGCCGGTTCGATCTATGCCGGGGCCGGTTGGGCAACGTTGCTGTATTCCGCAGCGCTGCCGGTTGGACTGGTGATGCTTGTTCTTGCCGGTTATGCATTGCGTTACCGTCGCCAGCACGCCTGATGATGCAAAGACTGTGAATAAAGGCCGCTTGATGCGGCCTTTTTCGTTTCAATGATGCCCGGCAAGAATATCAAGTGCATGGGATCTGAATTCGCGATTGTACAAGACCAGTGTGACCCAGGCGGCGCCGATGATAAAAGCGACCGGGTGATAGAACCAGGCAAGTGCCGACAGTGCGAAGAAATAGGCACGAATGCCGCGATTGAAATTATGTGCCGACATTATGCTCATGCGCGATGCGCGTGCGGCGGCTTTGGCAGCATCGGGGGCACTCGGGTCGGGTGCCGCGCCGATCAGGATCGAACAATAGTTCGACAGACGAAATGCCCATGTGAACTTGAAAAACGCATAGATAAAGATCAGAACCAGCAGAACAACCTTGCACTCCCAAACTGCCGCAGTTGTTTGAACGGCAAAGGGTAGGGCCGATACGGTTTGAATTGCCTTTTCGGTGTAGCCCAGAAGTGCGATCAAACCAATCAGCACCAGAATGGTGGTCGATGAAAAGAAACTGATGCCGGTAATCAGGTTGCTGGCGATAGAGGTATCAACCATCCGCAGATTGCGTTGAAGCATCTGCTCCATCCAGCGATGCCGATTACGCGCCATATGGGCCGAAATCGAATTGCGCCGTCGTGAACTTGCATCGGCAAAGATGGTATAGCCCACCCACCAAATGAATGCCCAGCTAACAGCAGCGATGTCGAGTAACGTAAATTCGGGCATAATGTGATCCGTCTTTAAATTCGTTTCGACCGTAAAACACGGCGGCCTGTAACGTCATCCTACTGAGGATACATGCTTCTTCGCAATCGGCTTTAATGTTTCCTGTATTCATTCCGATCTGTGATCCATGCATGTCTGATCCCTGTTGACCCGGTGCGGGTTGTGTTTTTCGCCGATACAGAGTATGAGCGGCGCAAATTTTCACTGGAGAGCGACATGAGCGACCTCGAAAACGATCTTGGCGAAGACATCGACTTCGAAGAATTCGAAGCGCACACCGAACAGCTTCTGGCCGAAGGCCGCAACAAGGACGATCTGTTCGAATTTATCGGTTTCCTGAACATCAATGAAGTTGGCACGCATATGATCGCGGCCGAGATGGTTCTGGACGAAGATGCCATCGACCAGATGAGCAAGACGCTTCGCAAGCTTGATGTCGATCTGGGCCCGATTGGTGAATTGACCGGCGGCCTTAAAGGCGGCGAAGACGTTAAACGTGCGCTTGCAGCCCTATTTCTGGAACTGGTTGAGCTGTGCGAACTTGACGAAGACGATGAAGATGCCGGCGATCTTTCCGAAGAAGCGCTGGTGCTTTTGAATTTCGTGAAACGCTTCAATCCGCAGATGCGCCGCCTGACAGTGGCATTGACCGATACCGATGATGACGATATCGCGTGCGAGTACGAGGTCACCAACTGGTAAGTCTTGGTGCTTGCCCTTGTGGCGAAATATCATGTAGGCAAAGGCAGGATGTTTTCATTCTGCCTTTTTCTTTGCCGGAGCCACCGTCGTGACCATAACCACCTTAGATAGCGCATCTGCGCGGTTTCAATCCTATCTTGATCGCCACGCAAATGAGCAGGAACCGCTGGAAGATGCGCCGCGTCTTCGGCAGTGGATCACTGATCATCAGGCGGATTTTGCGTCGATCATGGATTGCGATCTGAAAAGCTGCGCGAAAATCGTTTATGACTTTTCAAGCAACGGCGATGTGGTGATTGGTGGCACCAGCGATCCGGCCCGGCAGACCGAAATCATGTGGCAGCAGATGGCCGATGCGAATGCGTCGGTCGGGGTTGGTCGTTATCGTGAAGACAGGATTTGCTACCAGTCCGATCAATTCAAAAATGATGGCGAGGCACGTAGCCAGCATCTGGGGATTGATCTATTCGCTCCGGCGGGAACGCCTGTTTATGTGCCGCTTGATGGCGTGGTGCACAGCTTTGGCGATAACAATCTGCATCTTGATTATGGGCCGACCATTATCCTTGAACATAATCCGGAACCGGATGTGACTTTCTATACATTGTATGGTCACCTCAGCCGTGAATCACTGGAAGGTCTTTATATCGGCCAGCCCGTGGAGAAAGACCATCTGTTGTGTGCTTTTGGCGATTTTCCGGTTAATGGCGACTGGATCCCGCATCTGCATTTTCAGATCATTTTCGACATGCTCGGTAAAAAGGGCGATTATTTTGGGGCGGCAAAGCCATCGGAATGGGAAATTTGGGAAAGCATTTGCCCCAATGCCAACCTGATCCTGCAAATGCCGGAAAATGTGACCGCAAACTGGAGTGGCCAGTAATGCAGCCACGGCTTAAGGCTGGTATCTGGGTGCGCGGACAGATTGCGATCTGTCAATCAAAACTGATTACGGCGATGGTCGCACACAAGGGCAATGAAGATGCCGGTGCTGTTCTGCTGAAGCTCAACTGTTTTGCGGCAGGATGTTATGTCTATTCGCGGGTGACGACACTTGATGGCGATACGGGCTGGATGCAGGTGGCGGGTGGTTCGGACGGTGGACGCGAAACCGAATTCGCCTGCGACGAATACTGGCGCAAGCAGGTGAAATTTGATCGCGATGTCTGGGTGCTGGAGGTCGAGGATCACAAGGGTGAATACGAGCTTGATGCGCCGTTGGTCGATTTTTGATGGATGACATTTCGGAAGTACTAAATCAAAAAAGGGCCCGCAAGCTATTGCGAGCCCTTTGGTCTTTTAGCGAGCGTCAATCAGGCGGTGCGCTGCAGCAGGTGGTAACCGAAATCGGTTTCAACCACGTCGGACGTGGTGCCGACTTCCATGTTGAAAGCAGCGGCATCGAATTCCGGAACCATCATGCCACGGCCAAAGAAGCCAAGATCGCCGCCTTGCTGGCCAGACGGGCAGTCAGAATTTGCTTTGGCGACTTCACCGAAGTCAGCACCATTGGCAATCTGGTCTTTGAGCGCGTTGATTTCGGTAAGCGCTTCTTCCTTGGTGCGGGTTGCACTGGAGCGTGCCGAACCAGCATACATCAGAAGAATGTGCGACGCGCGAACTTGTTCACTCATAACTCGTCCTTTCTTCCGCAGGTGGGTTGCACGCTACGGATTTTCTGCAAGATTAGAAATTTATGGAGAAGGCAAAGGGTCCAAACCGATGTGCAGGCGTATATCTGCGTGTACATGGGCTTGGGCCCTAGACTTTCTCCATGCCTTGTGGCTTGTTACGACAAAATGATCAGAGATGAAAGAGAAGAGGCGTTTTAATGCTTGCTGTTGTTTCTCCGGCAAAGAAACTTGATTTCGAAACCGATGCACCTGAAATGGCCGTTTCAGAACCGCAATTTCTCGACGATACCGAAGAACTTGTTGAAGTCGCGCGTAAAAAAAGTCGCAACGACCTGATGAAGCTAATGGGCATTAGTGAAAATCTGGCTGATCTGAATTATCAGCGGTTTGCCCATTTTTCACGTCCTTTTGATCGCACAAACGCCAAGCCGGCAATTTACGCGTTCCGTGGTGATACCTATATCGGGCTTGATGCCGACACGATGGGCCAAAAAGATATCGACTGGGCCGAAAACCATTTCCGGATGCTTTCGGGCCTTTATGGTCTTTTGAAACCACGTGATTTGATGCAGCCCTATCGTCTTGAAATGGGAACGCGACTTTCGAACCCGCGTGGCAAGGATCTTTATGCATTCTGGGATGACAAACTTGCCAAGCAGATCAATGCTATTACGGTTGATCATAAGGACCGCAGCCTGATCAATCTGGCATCGCATGAATATTTCAAGTCGGTGAAAAAGGATGTGCTTGACGGTCCGGTGATCACGCCGGTCTTTAAGGAAGTCAAAGCGGGCGTTGGCAAGGTCATCGGATTCTCGGCCAAACGTGCACGTGGCATGATGGCGCGTTACATGATCAACAATCGTCTGGAAAAGCCCGAAGACCTTAAATCGTTCGATATGGACGGTTATCGCTATCAAAAAGACCAGTCGAATGATAACGAGTGGGTCTTTACACGCGAACATGACTGACAACAGAAGTGGTGCGATCGTATGACTGACGATCATCTTGAGCAACTTGAAGATGACAATCATCTGCCGGAAGCTCATCCGTTTTCCGGATATTTGCGGAACTTCTTCCGTGGGCCGGGGCGTTCACGCAGCCTGACGCGCGAAGAGGCATTTGACGCCTTTTCAATGATCTTGCGTGACGAGGTGGAACCGATCCAGTTGGGCGCGTTTCTTTTGATGCTGCGTTATCGGGCCGAAACGCCCGATGAACTTGCAGGCATGATCGAAGCTGTACGCAAGGCTGCCCGTCTTGAGCTTGATGACGAAAGCTTGGTTCCGGAAAAATGTCATCCGATGCTGGATTGGCCGTCCTATGCGGCAGGGCGTTCGCGCGGGTTGCCTTGGTTCGTGTTATCCGCGATGTTGCTGTCGCGCAATGGCATACCGGTTCTGATGCATGGTTATAATTCGCATCTAACCAATGGTGTCGGGACCGAGGCTGCGGTCAAGGCTCTGAAGCTGCCCCTAGCGATGTCGGCCGACGAAGCGCGTTCCGATATCGCATCGAAGGGTTTTGCCTATTTGCCACTGCGCCACATTCATCCGAAATTACAGGAGTTGATTGGTCTGCGGCCTTTATTGGGGTTGCGCAGTCCGGTCAATACCTTGCTGCGTCTGCTTAATCCGTTGCAGGCGCGTGCGGCGTTTCTTGGCGTATTCCATCCGGCGTTTCTTGATGTTCACCGGGAAACCGGAAAACTGCTGGAACTGCCGCGGATTGGTGTGATCAAGGGTGGCGGCGGCGAAGCGGAACGTACACCATTCAAGCATGTCGATCTGCGTATGCTTGATAATGGCGAGCTTAGCGATGTTCGCTGGCCGGCGCTTCTGGCGCGGACTGAAAAGGACGATGAAGACAACAGCCCGGTGACCTTGCAGCATTTTCTTGCAGTCTGGCGTGGCGAGGTCGAAGACAGTGCTGCCATCGCGCGCATCAAAGGCAGTGCGGCAATGGGGGCGTTCCTTGCGGGCAAGGCTGATTACATGGACGAAGCCGAAGCACTGGTTGAAGGCTGGTGGGAAAAGCGTGACCGCAAGATAGGTTGAAAACCGCGAGGGTATCTGACTTCGAAGTCAAAGCAGGAGATGGTTAAACAAACCATCCCCTTTTTTCATTTTCAGAACGAAGAGTTTGGCTCTTTCAGGAACGCAATTTCATCTGGCGTTGATGTCCGTCCCAGAATGTCATTGCGGTGCGGGTAACGACCGAAACGATCAATGATCCGTTTGTGCTTGATTTCGTAGTCATGATTGTTTTCAAGGCCCGGCTGGTTAAACAAATCCAGCGCGACTTCGTGAATGGCTTCTGATTCCGAATGCATGTAGGGCATGTACAGGAAGCATTTTTCGGTGGACTTGGTCAGTTTGGTGTCAAAGCCATGTGCAACGGCTTCCTGTGCCAGAACGAGTGCCATCGGGTCGGAGGCAAAGGATTCCGGTTTGTCGCGATAGATGTTACGTGAAAACTGATCAAGAATGATGATTTCCGCCAATCGGCCATGCACTGTTCTGCGCCAGTTATAGAGCTCGCCTGCTGCTGCGGCTGTATGGAAATCGGCAAAGCGTTCCTTGATGTGATGGTCGAGTGAAAGGTCTTTTTCAAACCATTGTTTTGGCTCAAGTTCCTTGAACCAGAAAACAAGTATGGATTCAGGTTTCATTGGACGCTTCCTGTTTTTTCATGTTGCCGAAGCATAGGCGAGCATGGCGGTGCCAGCAAGTCAGGCTTCTGCGATCATGCCATCTTTGAGACGGACGGAACGGGTTGCGACCTGATCGAGAAAGTCGCGATCATGAGAAATGATCATCATGGCCTGGGGCAGGGATTGCAGGATGGAAATCAGCCGTTTCTCTACATCTGCGTCAAGCCCGTTAGTCGGCTCATCAAGCAGCAGCACTTCCGGTGACATTGCCAAAACTGTCGCAAGCGCAACCAGCCGCTTTTCACCGCCAGACAACTGATACGTGATACGGTCGTCAAATCCGGCCAAACCAAGATTGGATAAAACGTGTGTCGCGGTGACTTTTGCTTCATCTCTCGACAGGCCAAGATTTAGCGGGCCAAACATCACGTCTTCAAGAACGGTCGGGCAGAAAAGCTGATCATCGGAATCCTGAAACAGTAATCCGACCCGGCCGCGAACTGCGCGGAATTCGGATTCTGTTTCGCATCTTGACCCAAGAATAGCAATCTCGCCGTTCTCTGACTGGACCAAACCCATCAGACAATGCAACAGGCTGCTTTTACCTGCACCATTGGCGCCCAGCAGTGCCAGTCTTTCACCAGTGCGCAGGGACAGGTTGACACCATTCAACACCTTGCGCTCGGTGGGGAATGTCAAATGCAGGTTGTTGACAGTGATCAGATCAGGGCCGGACATGCGACCTCCAGCCCGATCAAAGTACCGATGAAAAGAATGATCGCCGCCGCAAACAGATAATCTTGTGGATTTAACCGGGGCAGGGCGCCGAAATGCATATGACCGTGATACGCACGACATTTCATCGCCCAAAGAATGCGTTCCGAACGATCATGGCCACGTACCAGTAACATCCCTAGCAAATATCCAAAACTGCGCCAGCTATGGCGATTGTTGCGCGCAACAAAGGCGCGTGTCCGCATGGCAAGCCGCAGGCGGAGATATTCCCGCCGCAAAACATCGACATAGCGAATGGTAAACATGAAAAGCGTCACCAGCTTCGCCGGAACGTAAATCCCCTGCAAACCCCGTCCCAGAAGGATGGCATCCATTCCTCCCACCAGTGCTATCAGAACAAGGATCGCGGCATTTGCCTTAAGCGCGATCAGCACGGCCTGAAACAGTCCCTGATAACTGGCGTCAAAACCCCAAAGGGTAAACATCACCTGACCGGGAACGGTAAAGGGCAACATGATAAGCATCACAAGGATGAAACCATCCATGGCCAAAACCATTTTAAGCGTTCTGGGCCAGTCGGGTTTCACAAAGCCGGTAATGATGACAGCTACCAGAACCAGCATTGCCAATGGTTGCCAGCTTGAAAAATTGACCGCAGTTATGATGAGCGCGAGAGCAGCAAGTAAACGAAATCGTGGATCAATTCGCGACAGAACCGAACTGGATCGTGACGGCACAAGGACATTTGTCGCTCCGATCATGGTTTTTTATTCTGTTGTTTGGCGCTTGATCTTGCTGTCTGGAGCCATGCAAAGGCCCCGAATATTCCGACGACGACACCAATCCCGCCCAGAAGATCGGAAAATCGGACCTTGTCCTCATAGGCAACCAGCTGTTCACGCAAAGGCCGAACATGACGCGATATTGCCGCGTCAATCAGGTTGTCCAACTCGTCCCGCGAAAGGGTGACGGTCGTGCCGGAACTATCTGTTACAATGGTTGTCGATGATTGTTGTGTTTTGTCGCTTTGGAATGACGATGCCATGTCAATCTGACTGACATCAATATTAATGTCTTCATTACCTGACGGCAATTGATCGGAAAGCTCATCACCATTGATTTTGAATCTGGCGATATGGCCATCACCGGAATTAGCTTCGATGACATAATCTTGCCGGTGACTGACGCGAAGTTTGAATTCGCCCTGATCATTGGTCTTTCCGGCAAAGACAACGCGGCCTGTATCATCTAGAAGTTGGATTTCTGCATCTTGCGGCCGGGCGCCACCCCCGAAATAGGCATAGCCGTCGATGACGTCACCGTTTCCCATCGCAAAAACATGCAGGCTGTGTGCCTGAGCATTGACGCATGTGAATAACGTACCGATCAGAACAGCAATTGCATATAAAGCGGGAAATCGGGGCATCTATTAGGCAACGCTTCGAAGCGAACCGGCGGGTGCCAGCATGACTGGACGGACTTTCTTGACGAGATGAACGGCTGCCGCGGTGAGGATACCTTCAACCACCATAACCGGGATGTGACTCATGACGACAAGCTTTGCCGTCGGAACAAATTCCTGTCCGCTGGCGGCAAGTGACAGGCCGACCATCATGCTTGAAAGGGCAATGGCACCGGACCCGGCAACAAAACCCGCCAGCAGGACCGACTTGCCTTCGGCACGTGCCAGAAACGGTGAAACCAGCCACCACATCAAAACGGCGGGCAGAGCTATATTGATTGTATTGACCCCCAGAACCGTAATGCCGCCGAAACCAAAGAAAACTGCCTGCAACAACAGTCCGATGAATATCGCCGGGAAAACGGACCAGCCCAGCATCAAGCCCGCCAAACCATTGACAATCAGATGCGCACTGCTTGGCCCGACGGGAACATGGATCAGGGAGGCAACGAAGAAGACGGCACTCATCATCGCCACGCGGGGCATCGCATCAATATCGATTTTGCGAAGCCCGTAGCTGATGCCGACAACAGCCAGAACCGCACCAGTGACAACGACTTCACTCGATAGGGCTCCGTCGACGATGTGCATGGTCAAATCCCTGTAAAGCGCATTTGTAATCCATCAGCTTACAGGCAGACCTGCAAACGGATGGAACGGCGCATTGATTTTATTCCGGTGGGGCAGATAGGCTATAAAACCTGCCTGGAAAGCGTAGCGATTTCGCTGTCGCGAAGTCAAGCAGGTTTCATATTTTTTATAAATAAGTATGACGATGCTGTACGTCTAATTGGGAGCATCAGTCCATCGCGTCGGTTTTGACCCAGATGACACCGCCGCGTTCGACCGGCACCTGATCATCTGATCCGGGAGCCGCCATTGTGCCATCTTCGACCAGGGCGGCAAACGCCCACCAACCATCACGTGGCATGGCATAGGTGAAAACACCATTGCCATCGGCCTTGATGACTTGCGTTGAGAAACTGTCGTTTGGCAGCTTGATGCTGCCGTCATTGGCATATTCAACCTCGACCTCGGCAAACGGTACCGGTTCGCCGTTATGACGGACGATCCCGCTAAACACATTTCCGGCCCAGATGCCATAGGGGCGGGTCAGGGGCTCGATCTCGACCGGGAAGCCGACCATCTGATCCCATTCTTCACCCGCGCCAAACGCATCAATGATCGTCTTGGTATACTGGATGATGTATTTGCCCTCGGACGGTTCGAAATAGGGAACCGGTTCGACATAAAGCGCATATCCGCCCGGACGATCAATTCTGATTGTTGCGTCAAACGCTGCTTTGCCATCGACCGTCTTTGCCACCAGACTGTCGCCAAGATCGGTTTTATTGCCGTTGGTCTGGATGCCAAATTGAACCGGGCGGGCCATTTCCATAGCCGGGCCATTGGTCATTGGGTGGGTAAAGGTCAGATCGACGTCAACATCGCGACCGGTTTCCTGTGTCACCACATTGGTTGACGGGATCATCTTCTGGAAATGGGCCAGTGCGTCATGTTGTGCACTGATCAGAAAACCAAATGAAAGGCCCGCAGCCGTGATCAATCGGGAAGGAAACGACATCTTTCTGTCCTGTTGTTCTGAAATGATGCCGTAGCCTATGGCGACCGATTTGTCGGGTCAATCCATTGAAATGAAATATTTCATAAAATATTTTAAATCGTATGAATTTCTAGGGTTTATCGAAACCGGCGATGAAGGCCGGTTTCGATATCGCCAGAGGCTATTGTTGGCTGGTAGATGCCTCGATCATTGGCTCGTCATTGGTTTCTGATGCCAATCCCACATGCTTCTGGCGCTGTTTCTGCCGCCATGTGTCAAGGAACAGCAGGATTGGTGCCGCGATATAGATCGACGATGTCGTGGCGATCACAACACCGAATACCATCGGAACGGCAAAGCTTTCAACGGCAGACCCACCCCAAATTGCCATTGGCACCATGGCAAACAGGGTTGTAAGCGATGTGAAAAGACATCGGGCAAGTGACTGATTGATCGACATGTCGATGATTTCACGCATCGGCATTTTTCGATAAAGTCGCAGGTTTTCGCGCATCCGGTCATAAACCACCACCTTGTCATTGACCGAGTAGCCAATCAGGGTCAGCAGGGCTGCAATGGCCGTCAGATTGAAGTCCAGCCCCATAATCGCGAAAAAGCCGATGGTTTTGGTTACATCAAGGACCAAGGTCACAATCGCACCAACGGCAAACGGCCATTCAAACCGCCACCAAATATATCCCAGCATTGCGAGGCTTGCGAAGATGACGGCACTGACACCGGATTGGGCCAATTCACCGCTGACCTTGGGGCCAACGACTTCGGTGCGCTCAAAATCTGCTGCCGGATCAATTGATTGCACGGCTTTCTTAACGGTTTCGACCGCTGTTGTCTGGGCCTGCTCTCCGCCCGGCTGACGTTCAACCCTGATCAGGATATGACCATCCTTGCCGATATCCTGAAGGCTGACCTCGCCAAGACTCAATGTTGAAAGTTTCTGTCGCAAGGTTCCAGGGTCAAGTGGGCTGTTACCATCGTCCATATTACTGCTGGCAACTTCGATCTGGATGCCACCCTTGAAATCAACGCCGTAATCAAGACCGGGTTTGAAGAACAATCCGATTGAAATGGCTGACAGCAAAAGCGACATACCGATGCCAAGAAAACGTGCCCGCATGAAGGAAATGCTGGTTTTTTCGGGCATGAAACGCCAAAGCGGTTCAATAACGAGCTTTTTCATCCGTTTGCGCCAGACGATTTCGGTCATGATGACCCGAACAACGGCAACCGCGGTAAACATGGAAATCAGAATGCCAAGACCCATGGTGATGGCAAAACCGCGCACCGGGCCTGATCCGAACTCAAACAAAAGGGCGGTGGCGATAAGGGTTGTGATGTTTGAATCCACAATCGTGGCATAGGCACGCTTAAACCCGGAATCGAGCGCCATGAAGGCCGAAAGCCCCCGTTTGGTCTCCTCACGGATACGTTCGTTGATCAGAACGTTGGCATCCACGGCAAGCCCGATCCCCAGAACAATCCCGGCAATACCGGGCAGGGTCAATGTCGCCCCCATAAGACCAAGCGCACCAAATGTCAGCATGACGTTCAGACCCAATGCCAGATTGGCAATAAGGCCCCAGCGGCCATAAAGGAAAAACATCAATCCGGTTACCAGAGCCAACCCGATTAACCCGGTATAAAGGCCCATTTCGATTGCATCGGCGCCAAGGTCGGGGCCGACTGTCCGTTCCTCGATCACGGTCATTGGTGCGGGGAGGGACCCGGCACGCAAGAGGGCCGAAAGTGTTACCGTCTCGCCAACCGTAAAGCTGCCACTGATTTGGCCGGAACCACCGGTGATGGCTTCCCGAATGACCGGTGCACTGAGAACTTCGTTATCCAGTACAATCGCAAAAGGCTTTCCGACATTGGCACGCGTGATATCTGCGAACTTTGCCGCACCGGCTGTATCAAACCGGAAATTGACAACCGGTTGGTGGTTTTGCGGGTCAAAACCGGCATGTGCATCGGTCAAATGATCGCCCGAAAGGGCCGGAGTACGATGCAGGTGATAGCTTTGTCCATCCTTGTCCTGAACTGTAAGGATACTGCTGTCGCGCCTGTCTGTTCCGTTACGGTCAGCCAACATATAGAAACCGAGCTTTGCCGTGCTGCCCAGAAGCTTTCGGACCTGTGACGGGTCCTGAATGCCAGGCAACTGCACCAGAACGCGATCACTGCCAATCCGCTGGATGGTTGGTTCTGATACACCGATCTGATCAATGCGGCTTCGAATGATCTCGAGGCTTTGCTGGGCGCTGGCATCAACCCGATTGCGAATGCCCTGTTCGCTAAGTGTGATATGAATGCTGTTATCCTGAGGTGTTGTAATGACAAATTCCGCTGTCGATCCGTGTCGTGGTGTTTCAACCTGCGCATTGGCAAGGACTTTAAGGGCATCAAGGGCAGCGTCGTGATTCTGGGCGTCGGGCAGGGTTACAATCACCTGATCATTGCTGATCTGAATGTTGTCCGTCGTAATGTGGGCCTTGCGAAGGGCCGTTGTCGCGTCGTCGCGCGCGATTTCAAGTCGCTCGGCGATCATCGTTGCGGTATCGATTTCCAAAACAAGGTGCGATCCGCCTTTGAGGTCGAGGCCAAGGGCAACCTGTCGGGTCGGTAAAAAGGCTGGCCAGTTGGCAACCTGGGCCGGGGTGAAAAGGTTTGGCAGGGCTGTCAGGAATCCTGTCAGAAGGACAAGGGCATAGACAACCACGCGCCATCTTGATGTACGCATGAAAAATAAACTCCGCACAGCAATCGAGCCGGGAAAGTTTGATGCCCGGCGGTGCTGTCACCTGATATTTCTAGAAACACGATCCATATCGGGCCGTGGTTTTAAACAATGAAAATCAGGCCCGGAAGGGCGGGGCACGCGGAGAAACGGGAAGAATTTCTGCGCCATGTGTCGTGATCGTACCCGCGACATAGATGTGTTTCGCCCATTGGGCGGCTGTATGCGGTGTGACCAATGGCGCAATTGCGGCATCATCAGGGAAGATTGGCTGATAGGCAGGTATATCGTCCGGGGGCTGACGGTTGCCTGCGATGGCACGATCCGGTGCCACCGGAAGGACTGCCTGTGATGGACCGCTATCGTGATTGACGGTGTTAAACGGATAGGGGAAAGTCGACCCATCGGAAAGCGGCTTGGCGGTGATTGAGGTTCCACCACCAAACAGAACAAGTGCGCAAGCGATCAGGCAAAATGCAGCCTGGCGCAACAGACCCGGTAGGGACTGGTTGCGCTCAGAATAATCTGTTGCCTGTGCGGCTTGGCTGATTGGTTGCGGCATGATGGTCCGGCACGCGATAAAACAGCGCCAAATATGGCGTGACGACCGAAAAAACACAAGCCCGGCAATAAAAATCTTATTGGGGAATTCGGGGTAAACAAGGGGAATACGGAATGCTCAGGATGGTTTATGTCACGCCGGATGGCGGGCGTCATTGGGTGGACTCTGCCTGGCGGGAAACCGCAACGCTTCATAATGCGGTTGCCAATTGTGCCCCCGGGGATCTGATCCGTTTGATGCCGGGGAATTACTTTCTGCCTGAGCCGGTCGATATCCCGATCAGCGGCCTTGAAGATCAGCCGATCATTATTCGCGGTGAATATGGTGCCATTCTTGATGGTCGCCGTCCGCCTGATCCCGAAGTTTCGGCAACCGATCCCGGGTGTGCCAAATATGCGGCATTTCGCATTGTCGGAAAGCGTCATGTTCGCCTTGATAACATCCGTATCGAACGCGCATGGCCCAGTGCTGTCTATATCCGCGACAGCAACGATCTGACATTCAAAAATCTTCAAATCCGGGGCGGAACATATGCCTTCTATGCAACGGGCGAAAATACTTCAGTAATTTTCATCGAAAACTGCGTGTGTATTCAGGATGTTGTGATCTGGCGTTACCTTGACTGGGCTATGATCCATGACGGCGAAATCACACCAGGCAAGGAGGCACCATATCGATACCTGAACGGTGCATTCTTTGGGGCGGATGACATTGCGGGCGATATCGTGATCCGTGGCAACGATGTGCGCCATTGCTATAACGCCATTCGAATGGATGTATCTGCGGCCAATATGCAAAAGCCGATCGGCAGTTTTAACCGCAATGTCCGGATCATAGATAACCGGTTCAGTTTCGTGCGCGATAACCCGGTTGAGCCCGAAGCAACCGCTGTTGGCTGGTGGGTGGCCTATAACCAGTTTTATAACTGTCACAAGCTTTTCTCGCAGGATAATCTGGCTGGCGGGTATTGGTATTATTTTGGCAATCGCGGCTGGTTCGATAGCCGCCCTGGACCGGAAGGTGACGAAAACAATGGTGGTGCCGTTTTCAAATTCGGCAAGGCAAGCCATGCGCAGCCAAACCTGCCATTTGAATGCTTCCACAACAGCTTCTTCCTGCGCCAGAAATACGTCAAAAAGGGCGCGACCAGAATGTGGCAGAACCGTCGCAATGCCATAGGTTATGCCGATCCGGTGACTTTGCCTGTCAACCTGATGCCGCTTGATCAGACATTGTTTGGTCCGACTGACGAACTTGATCTTGGAAAAGATCGCGGTGTGCGGTTTTCCGGTGATTTGTGCAATCATGCGACTTATCCCGTGATATTTGATGCCTGGCCCGGTGTGCTGAGCTATCCACGACTGGCGGCGGGGCCGATATTCAAGGCAGGTATATGCGGTGATCTGGAACTGGTTTCAGACCATGCCGAAGGATATGACGACGCACTTGAAGTGCCAATGCCAGACGGCACTGTCTGGAAATCCGATCCCCAAAGCTGGCCGGGGGCATTAACCGGCAAAAGGCTGGTTAACGGGCCAGAATATGTGCCGGTTGATTTGACATATATCCGCGCCAAGGTTGATGAAAGTTGTTCAGGCGCAGGGGATTAGGTGATCTGGCGACGTTGCCGTAATATTGGGTATGGCTTGCCGCGAAGTGACGTAAGCGTAAATATATTGACTTATAAGTCCCAATGTTGCGATGCTGCGCCATTGCATTCATTCAATAAGAAAAAACATGAACGATAAGCTGTACAGCATTACCGAACTTGCCGAAGAGTTCGACATCACGCCGCGCGCCATCCGGTTTTATGAAACCAAAAGCCTGCTATCACCTCAGCGGGCAGGTGCGACGCGCGTATACAATTACCGTGATCGCGCGCGCCTGATGCTGGTGCTGCGCGGCAAGCGTCTTGGTTTCTCGCTTGAAGATATCAAGGAATATATTGATCTGTACGACGCGGAACGGTCGGGTGCCGATCAGCTGGCGCATTTGATGCTGGTTGGGCGTCGTCGTATTTCCGAGCTGGAACAGCAGCTTGAAGACGTTCAGACAACCTTGGGCGAACTTCGTAAAATTGAAAGCGAAGCCGCCGACGCGTTGCGCGAAAAGGGGATCGACCCGGAAAAGGCATTGGCAAATATCAAAGCCAAACTGATGCCTGAAACCGCGTAATTTTCGGCTATCGTCTGATTGCGAAATAAAAGCCAGGCCAATGTGACCGGGCTTTTTTTATGATTGATCAATCCGATATCAGGCGAGGTCACGTTGCAAGGGCAGGGTGACCTCGAATACTTCCTCGTCGGCAAGATATTTGCGC
>CAMPHD010000018.1 GCA_946885765.1 uncultured Thalassospira sp. | reverse complement strand
GGTGCGGCCACCGTCCTGCAGGGACCGGCCCCCGAAGAGATGAGCGAGGAAACTGCCCGCGAACTGGCCGAGGCCATGCCGCAGGGCTCGGAAATGCCCGGTGCAACTGTGGAACAGCCTGCTGCTGGAATGCCGCGCCTGTCGATCGATGTTGTCGATTATGACGAACAGGGCCGGGTTGCCATGTCGGGCAAGGCTGACGAGGACACCAGTGTCCGGGTGTACCTCGATAACAAGTTTGTCGGCAGTGCAACGACCGGGGAAGATGGCAACTGGGCCTTGACGATTGGCGAACCGATTGAACCGGGTCAGTATCAGCTTCGCGCTGATCAGCTTGATCCGTCTGACAAGGTAACAGCCCGCGTCGAACTGCCGTTTGAGCGCGCCCGTCCGGATCAGATTCTGGAACCGGGTTCGCGTTATGTTGTGCAGCCGGGCAACAGCCTGTGGCGCATTGCACGCCGGACCTATGGCGACGGCCTGCAATACTGGGTGATCTATAACCAGAACCGCAAACAGATCCGCGATCCCGACCTGATTTACCCGGGCCAGATCTTTGCGCTTCCAGACGGCGAAACCGCCCAGCAGTAATTGCTGTTCTTTGCGAGGGGCAAAACACATGGTAATGGTGTTTTGCCCCTTTTTATTTGCAGGTTGCGTTGCCCTTTGTCATCACTAGATGGTAGTAACGCTGCCGACCGGTAATCATTGCCGGAATTGTTATGCCCATACCCATGGCAACCAGGGAATAAAGACTTTGAAATCCGTTCTTGTGCCGATCAATCCCGAAGGCTGGAAATTCGTTGCGATTTTTGCCGCGATCACCGTGGTTCTGTTTGTGATTGCCGAACCGCTGGGTTGGATCGGTGTGATCCTGACACTCTGGTGTGCCTATTTCTTCCGCGATCCCGACCGTATTACCCCGGTTGACGAGAACCTCGTCATTTCCCCGGCTGACGGCCGCGTTTGCATGATTTCCAAGGCTCCGTTGCCCAAGGAACTCGAACTGGACGATAAGACGCCGCGCACGCGCGTTTCGATCTTCATGAATGTGTTCAACGTCCATGTGAACCGTTGCCCGGTCAATGGCGAAATCATTGGCGAGGCCTATGTGCCCGGCAAGTTCGTCAATGCCGAACTCGACAAGGCTTCGGAAAACAACGAACGTCAGATCCTTCTGGTCCGTGACAAGGAAGGCCGCGAGTTCGGTGTTGTCCAGATTGCCGGTCTTGTTGCGCGTCGTATCCTGTGTGATGTCGGCCGTGGTTCGCAGCTTAAGGCGGGTGAGCGTTTCGGCCTGATCCGTTTCGGTTCGCGCGTTGATGTTTATCTGCCCGAAGGGGTAGAGCCGAACGTCATCGTCGGCCAGACCACGATTGCCGGTGAAACCGTCCTTGCCGATGTCTCGGTCAAGGGCAAGGACGCCGCAATCGGGGAGATTCGCTAATGGCAGGCGGCATCCGTCAAGATGGCCCCCACCAACGGCCAAGGCGGTTCAGGGCCTTGTCACTAAGCCGTCTGGCGCCGAACGTGGCGACCTTGATGGGACTGTGTGCCGGTCTGACCTCGATCCGCTTTGCGATGCAGGATCGCTGGGAAGCCGCGGTTGCCGCCATCCTGATCGCCGGGATCATCGATGGCCTTGATGGCCGTCTGGCCCGGATGCTGAACGCGTCAAGCCGCTTTGGTGCAGAACTCGATAGCCTGTCAGACTTTGTCTGCTTTGGCGTGGCACCGGCGATGATGCTGTATTTCTGGTCGTTGCATGAATTTGGGTCTATCGGCTGGGCATTGTCGCTTCTGTTTGCGGTATGCATGGCGCTGCGTCTGGCACGCTTCAATACCCAGATGCTGGGCGAACCGGAATTGCCGACATGGGCCTATCGTTTCTTTACCGGCGTCCCGGCCCCGGCGGCGGCGGCATTGGCGATGTGGCCGATTGTCCTGACCTTCCAGTTCGGGCGTGGCGTGTTCGACAGCCCCTATATCGTGGCACCGTACGGTGTTCTGATTGCCGGTCTGATGGTTTCGCGGATGCCGACCTATTCGTTTAAAAAGGTCAAAGTCCCTCGCGCATGGGTATTGCCGCTGATGCTGGCATTCGGGGCGTCTGTGGCGTTTCTGGTGTCTTCGCCGTGGCTGACGCTTTCAGTGATTGCCGCGGTCTATTTCGCGACCTTCCCGCTGTCCTATCGCTCGTACCGCCGCATGGGCGTTGAAAACCAGCAGGACGAAGAGCGGGCGGATGAAGAAGACGATGACGGTGAACCTGATGACGATCCCGACGAGGGATTGAACCGGGTTCATCAGAACTGATTTCGGGTCACAACCGATACATGATTTCAAACAGGCACCGCTTGAAGCGGTGCCTGTTTTGTTTTGCGGCTTATTGCCCCACTGGAAGCATTTGCGACTTTTTGAAATGTTCAAGCGCTTCCCTGAAACGGTCGCGATCTTCGGGGGCAAGATATTCGACATAATATTCAAGCCACGGCATATCGGGATGGGCGGCAAGGATGGTATCGAATTTTTCAACCGCCACCATGCCGTTTTGCGACCGGCTGCATGCAATCCCGATGTCCAAAAGTTCCGGCATCCCCCTGATCGGCAGGGATGCGATATCGGGGGCGTCATCTGTTGCGCGGCGGCGAAACTCGATTTCAACCGGATAGGCCAGCATCCAGTCGATCCGCCCCATTTCTAGCATCGATAGGAAACTTGATTGATTGTCGGTACGCAGCACATTGGGCGCGTTGATCGCGCGGGCCAGAATGCTGTCGATTTGCGGGCCATAGGACCGCGATTTTGCCAATGCGGTATAGCGGGATGTATCGCGAAGCAACGCTTCAAGATCAATCGTGCCATCCCCGGCCATATAAGGCCGGAAGGAGCTGCGCGCACTGCGTGATACCACCACCGAAAGCGGCAATAGCGGTGCGACGGTGCGGCTCATGGCAAAGTCGCGTTCCCGTTCCGGGGATCGCAGTAAACCGGGGATGCAGACGGTGTCGCCGGTCCCGCCGGTTTCGGTCGCCATGCGCATGGTGTCAAACGCACTGCGCCGTGGCAATATTTCGATCAGATGATCGTGTTCGGGCATCCGGGCAATGAACCAGTCCAGCATCTGCGCACCATACCCGTTCACCCGTCCTTCAACCTTGATAAAACCTGGTGTAATTGCATCCACGGCCCAGACAAGTTTGGGCCGGGCATCCGCACGCTCATTATCCGGGGGCTGCTCCTGCGCGCCCGCAACTTCGGGCATGCCAAAAGCGAGAAACGCCGATATCCCGGCTATCATCATGTAACTTGAACGTCGTTTACGCATACCAAAATTCCCGGCGGCGATTGCCTTCCGGTCCGTGTTGCAATTTTACTTATCCAAAAGTGGTGGGTCGCTGTGCGATATCAATAGTCATACAATAGAAAAACCGCAAGAAATGGGCGCGGTACACAAAATATCTTTCGATTTTGCAAGGTTTGATGAACCTTGTGACCAATACCTGGTCCGGTTTTGAGGCTGTCGGGGGTGAATAACTTTCGGATAGGGATCGGGTGATTTCTGCCTGCTATGTTCTTTTGTGTTCATTTACCGGGCATCAGCAGGGCCTCGAACTGTTTGGGGGCGATATATTGTGCGCGTGCGGCGATGAACCATTCACGATCACCCGGCGATAGCCACGCGGCATAAAAATTGGTCCAAGGCATTTCGGGATGGGCATCGACGATCTGGTTGATCCGGGCAACCGCCTTTTGCCCGGCCGGTGTTTTGGCGCACCCGATGGTCGCTTCCAACAGGGCGGTATTGCCCCGGATCGGCAAGGATTTGATTGCTTGATCGGGGGTGATCTGACGGCGGAAATATTCTGCCTCGGACGGGAAATAAAACACCCAGTCGATCCGGCCAAGTTCAAGCAGCTTCAAAAGTTTGCCGTCATCGGCAACCGTCATGACCTGTGGCGCATTGTGATAACGCTGCACAAAACGGTCGATCAGCGTGCCATAGGACCGCCCGATGCGAACCGCCGTGGTCATGTCACCCGCCGCGATCAGCGGGCCAAGGCGGATATGATCCTCGTCATCAAGGAACGGCTTGAATTTTGCCGTGTCCGCCGCCCGGATAACCACCGAAATCGGCAGATGCAGCAAAATGGTTTTGGCAAAGCTGATATATTCGCGCCGCTCCTCGGTCGGGATCAGGGTGGTGCTGCACCGGATATCGTCGGCAGGTCCGGCTTCATTGCTGCCGTTGCGCATTTCCGCCAGAAGCCGTGCCAGCGGCACTTCGAGAACATCGTGATCATAATCGCCAAGCTGTTCTGCAAACCAGTTCTGGGTATCTGCGGCATAGCCCGAAAGCGTGCCATCTTCCGAAATGAAGGCAGGGGGAAAGGGCGGTACGGTCCATGTCAGCGTGCCGGTTTTATCCGCTCCTGCTGCACCCGCCGATCCGAGTATAAACGGCAGGGCAACAAGGCCGAGCAAGCCCGACATGGCCGCGCCACCGGGCCAGAGTTTCATCCGCAATCCCATTTATTGTTCCCGAACTCGCAAGGGTCTTCGTTGTTTTGCGATCAGAATAGCGCTCTATTGATTAGTAAATTATGTAAGACACCCTATCCGAACGAGGGTTGTCCCCTGTCGATATGTTTGGTCTGCGAGGCTGCTTGAAAAGACCTACGAATTGTCTCATGTACAAATAGGGTATTCGACTTTCGTCAGGGTTGGAACCCGGGGATTAAAGCGGAACCGCGACGGATTGCTGTTTTGCGATCGTGGTTTCTCCGTTACGATATCGGTAAGCACATAAACTAAAAGACTAATATCATCAGATGGCTTTCATCGCTACGAGGCGGTAATGACCTTCGAAAGACGCCTGCCGTGGCATCGCGCCATGTTGTGCATTCCGGGCATCTCGGCCGTCCGCCTGATGGTGGTGGTGATCGTGATCTGCGGTCTTTCGGGGTGGGCCGCACGTGCCGGTGCGCAGGTTGTCGATATCGTGACAACACCCTTTCCGCCCTATGTCGTCGCTAGCGAAAACAGCGATTTTGTTTCCGGTCCTGCCGTGGATGTTGTGCGCCGGATTTGCGAAAATGCCGATATCGCATGCAGGATTGCCGCCCAGCCATGGGCTCGCGCCTATGCTGCTGCCCAAAATCAACCAGACACCCTGATTTTCAGCATTGCCCGCCGCCCCGACCGCGAAGGACTGTTTCACTGGGTCGGCACTGTTTCCCCCTATCACGTGCAGCTGTTTTCATTGCGCGGCAGTCTAGTCCCGCTGGGAACCAACTGGGACGGGCTAAGAACCTTCCGTGTTGCCGGTCAGCTCAAGGACGTCAAGGCGGAATTCCTGCAAAATCATGGCTTCGACGTTGATTTTGTTCCCTCGGCAGAGGCAACCTTGCGCCTGCTTTATGCCGGGCGGGCCGATCTGGTGGCGGGGGATGCGCTGTCGCTGCCTTATCGAGTGCGCAGCCTGCAATACAATGTCGACCTTTTGCAGGTCGCCTCCGAAATACCCGAACTTTCCACCGAACTTTACCTTGCCGCCAGCCGGTCAACCGACCCGGGCATTGTCACCCGACTGGCAGATGCCTTGGACGAGCTGAAACAAAGCGGCGGCTATCAAAGGATATGGGCGCAATCTCTGCCTGACAGTGCCCCGTCCAACTGACGGGCTTGTATTATACTTTCAGTCTGTTCCCCCAAAATAAAGACCGGCCCCCACTTGCGTAGCTGGGGGCCGGTCAAACCGCGCGGCGGGGTCGGGGGGAATGTCGCGCGGTTTTGCTGTTCTGTGGTGGATCGCCGGGACTTATGCCCCGTGATCGGCTGTGTGCGGTGTGCCGCCCTTACCAAATTTGTCAGATATGCGTGCCTTCACCTTACGCCAGCCGATCCCCGCCTTGTGGCGCATCATCAGCGCACAGGGCGTAAAGACCAGCGTCAGTACCGTGGCAAAGGCCAGGCCGAACGCGATGGATGTCGAAAGCTGCACCCACCACTGGGTCGACGGGGCGCCGACTGACATAGAACGTTCGGCAAAGTCGATATTGATCTGCAACACCATCGGTACCAGACCAAGGATGGTGGTAACAGTGGTCAGCATCACAGGGCGCAAACGCTGTGCCCCGGTTTGCAGGATCGCGGTTTCGATACTGTCGGCACTGTGTTTGAGCCGATCAAACGTATCGATCAGAACGATATTGTTGTTCACCACAATCCCGGCCAGCGCGACAAGCCCGATACCGGTCATGACAATCGAAAACGCTTGTCCGGTGATCATCAGGCCAAGGAACACACCGGCCGTGGACATGATGATGGCGACCATGATCAGAAGCGAACTTGATATGCTGTTGAACTGGGTCACCAGAATGACAAACATGATGAACAGCGCGACGGAGAAGGCATTTTTCAGGAAGTCTGCCGATTTCTGCTGCTCTTCATCCTGCCCCTTGAATTCGACCGATACGCGTGGATCAATATCAATGGTTTTCATCCATTCCTTGACCTCTTGCAGTTTGGTATCGACCAGAACGCTTTCGGAAACGTCGGCCTTGACGGTCAATGCACGGCGGCTGTCAACGCGCGACAATGTCCCGGTTTTGGGTTTTGGCGTTCGCGTGACGAAATTCGCCAGCGGCACCAGACCCTTCTCGGTTACAATCTGAAGGCTTTGCAATTCCTCAAGCGACCGGTGTTCGGCGGGGTAACGACCGACAATATCGATTTCCTCGGTCGAATCATCCGGTCGATAGGTCGAGAAATTGATGCCGTTCGTCACCAGTTTGATCACATTGCCGATCTGGGTGATATCCGCACCAAATTTCAATGCCTGCGCACGGTCGACACTGTATTCCCAATCAATACCGGGGGGCGATTTGCCGTCTTCGAAATTGTAAAGACCGCCCATCTCCTGCAATCCGGTCATCAGCAGGGTTGCGGTTTCATCCAGTGCGTCCGGGTAAAGTGACCGCAACTCGATCTGGATATCCTTGCCTTGCGGGGGGCCTGCTTCGGCGGCGCGGATTTCAATCTGCAATCCGGCCAGATCGGCAGTTTCTTCAAGGATACGATGTTCGATCTCGGTCGCCTTCGGGCGCATCTGCCAGTCGGCATATTCAAGCTGGATCACACCGATCACGTCTTCGGGGGCATCGCTGCCACCACTGCTTGCACTGCGGCCCGAACGGGCATAAACGGTGTCAAACCAGTGTTCGCCCTCATGCTTGGCATCAAGGCCCAGAATGCGATCCTCGACTTCTTTGAGCAACGCATCCTGTTCGTAATAGGACATGTTGCCGCGTGCGCGCACCTGAACGGCGGCGACTTCGGGTTCGACCGCCGGGAAAAATTCCACCCCGCGACCGAATATACCAAATGCCGCCCACACCCCAATCAGGATGACAAACGCCATCGGCACGACCAGCCAATGGAACCGCAATGATCCTTTAAGCAGGCGGACATAAAAACCCGTTCCGCCCTTAAGATCGCGCAAACGATCCATTCGGCCTGCGGCGACTGCGTCCAGTGCCTCGCTTGATGCCGAGCCGGGCTTGCCAAACCATGCCCCCACCGTGGGCACAAAGATCAGCGCCATCACAAGCGACGCCGACAGGGTAAACAGAACCGTGATCGGCAGGAATTTCATGAATTCGCCGACAATGTCAGGCCAGAAGGCCAGCGGCAGGAAGGCTGCAAGTGTGGTTGCGGTCGATGCAATGATCGGCATCGCCATGCGTTTGGCGGCCAGCGGATAGGCCTGCTTGCGCGGCAATCCGTCCAGCATTTTGCGGTCCGCATATTCGGTAACCACAATTGCGCCATCGACCAGCATCCCGACCGCAAGGATCAGACTGAACAGAACAACGATATTGACCGTCATGCCCAGCGCCCAAAGGATCAGGATCGCCGTCAGGAACGAGCCCGGAATGGCAAGACCGACCAAAAGCCCGGACCGCCAACCCAGCGACCAGATGACAACCACCATCACCAGCAGGATTGCAAGGATCACACTGTTCTGAAGTTCGGTCAGCATGGTGCGGATATCGGACGATTTATCCTGTGAATAGCTGACCGTGACATTGGGCGGGAAGGATTGGGCTGTATCCGCCGTGACGGCCTTGATGCCGTCGATCACATCAATGATGTTTTCGCCGACACGTTTGGAAACCTCGATGGCGATTGCTGGCTGACCGTTCAGGCGGGCAAAGCTTTCGGCATCCTTGAAGGTCCGGCGCACTTCGCCGATATCGCGGAACCGGATGACGGAATCCCCGTCAACCAGAAGCGGCATATCAAGGATGTCGTTCACCGTTTCAAACAGGCCGGGGACCTTGATATTGAACCGCCCCGATCCGGTATCAATGGCACCTGCCGCAACCAGCGAGTTGGAGTTTTGCACCAGCGATACGATATCGACCCCGTTCAGGCGATAGGCCTCGATCTTCATCGGGTCGATGACAAACTCGACCAGTTCCTCGCGATCACCTGCCAGATTGGCCTCCAGCACCGCAGGAATGCCCTCGATATTATCTTTCAGGTCGCGAGCAAGCCGCAGCATGGTGCGTTCGGGAACGTCGCCCGACAGGGTAACGACCAGAACCGGGAACAGCGACAGATTGACCTCGTGAACTTCGGGGTCGTCGGTTTCGTCGGGCAGTTCGGATTTGGCAATGTCGACCCGTTCGCGCACATCGGCAAGGGCTTCGTCGATATCGACATCGGAATAGAATTCAAGGGTGACCGATGCGCCGTCCTGATAGGCTTGCGATGTCATTTCCTTCACACCTTCGATGGTGCGAAGTTCCTGTTCCATCGGACGCAGCAAAAGCCGTTCGGCATCTTCGGGTGAAATGCCATCATGGTGCATCGATACATACAGGACCGGGATTTGCACATCCGGGTCGGCTTCTTTGGGGATCGCGTTGTAACCCACCCAACCGGCTGCCAAAAGCAGGATCAGGGTCAGGATAACGGTGCGCGAACGTTCAAGCGCAAGATCAATCAGGGACATGTTTCTGTCTCCGGTTCGTCATGCCACGCTTAACGCGCGACCGTTTCCTTGGGGGAGGGGCTCAGGTCGTTTGTGCCGTTGGACATATTTTCCGCCTCCAGCCGGCTGACATCGACAGTCGCACCCTCCTTGACCCAGTCATGACCGACCACGATCAGGTCGATCTTTTTCGGCAACCCGCCAATCCAGATGCCGTCACGATTGCCGCCCTGAAGGTCGGCGGGATAAAACGCAACCTTGTTCTCATCGACAATGCCGCGCACGCCAACCTGTCCCTCGTCATTCAGCGTCAGGACGGATGGGGCAACACGGTGGGCCATCTTGGTGCCGACCGGGATTTCCAGTTCGGCGGTCATGCCGTCGGGAATGGTCAGATCGCCATTGTCGATTTCGACCTCGACCCGATAAGTGCGGGTTGAATTGTCCGATACGCGTGACACATACCGCACCACACCATCGGCTTCGCGCCCGTCAAACAGGGTGATGTGTGCCAACTGCCCGTTCTGGACCTCGCCGATGGAATGTTCGGGCACATGGGCCACCACCAGCATCGGGTCGACCTGGATCAGGGTGGCAACCGGGTCGCCAACCGATAACAAATCGCCGATTTCCGCCGGGCGGGTTTCAACCACGCCGTCAAACGGCGCATGAATTTCCGTATGGTTCAGTTCGATCTGCGCCAGTTTCAAATCCGCGCGTGCCTCTTCCAGCAGGGCCTTGGTTTCAGCCACACCGGTTTTCGAACGGTAGTTCTTTTCTGCAAGGCTTTTGGCGGCACTGTTTTCAAGTTCGCGCTGGGCGACAAGCGCACGTGCCTTTTCAACGCGTGCCATCCGGTCTTCGACCGCCAGCTTGACCAGAAGGTCACCTTTGTTCACACGCTGGCCTTTGACCGCGCCGATCTGTTCGACCATCGCATCAATCTGGGCGCGGATTTCAACCGAAATCACGGCTTCTGTACGACCGGAAATACGCAGCATATCGACATGCTCGACCGCTTCGCTGGTTCTGACGCGAACCGATGCATGTGGGGCATGCGCGGCTGATGGCGATTCTGTCGGGACCGGGGCGGCATTTTCGTCTGTGCCCGTTGCGGATGTTTCCGCCATTTCGGCGGGTTCATCCCCGGCAAACAATCCCGATCCAACCCAAAGTATGGCCCCAAGGGCCAGTACGATGGCGACAAGGCGTGAAGCATTCATGGTTCTATTCCCTCAGATATGCCCAAACGGAATGCGTGTGGCACTTGAATACAGTGGCGCGTTTTTAGTGAACCTTGCGGTTCCTGTTATTGTTTTTGGTCTTTGCGCGATCGCAATTCCTCGATCAGTCCGGCCTTGTTCTGGCGGATGAAACCAAGGGTCGCCTCACACATCGCCTGGCCCAGTCCGGCTACGAAACGGCAACCGGGGGTCGGTTCACCGTTTTCATCGCGGCCATGGGCAAGCGGACAGTCGTCTTTCTTCGTATTGTCCGGATCGATGTCACTTCGCATCATTTCATGACGGGCAGCAAACTCGTCGATCAGGGCCTCGGTCAGTTCGATCGGCAGTTCCTCGGCAAAGGTCAGCATGAACAGGATGTCGGACCGGTAACGATCCTCTCCCGGGCGCGTTTGCAGTAACGTGCGCAGGAACGTCCGGCGGCCTTCGCTGGTTAGCTGGTAAACCTTTTTATCGGGGCGATTTTCCTGTTCGCGCTCGACAAAGGTCACCATCCCGTCCTGCGTCAGCTTGGTCAGAGCCGGATAGATCGAACCAAGAGACGCGATCTGGAAAAGGCTGAAAGAGCCATCTTCAAACATTTTTCGAATGTCGTATCCGGGTGATTCACCACCCCTCAGGGCACCATGGCACAATGGGCGTACATCCATATTCTGTTCGGTATCCATCCTGTTATGCATCGCGGTCCGATTGCCATTCCGGCGGGGGAAGATGCTGGAGTGACTATATCAGTTCGATATATGTCGATTCTTAATATATCGAACTGATATAGTCAATTTAATCCCCGTTGTAGTTTCATGACGATCGATGCAGATGGTTTGTTACAAAACTGACGAATGTTTCATCATCCGTTTTGGGGCAGCCATGCTGGTCCAAGAAGCAAACTGTCTGATTTCGCCTGTTCGGGCGTCCGGCTGTGCATTGTCGGACGCCGATTGTGTTTGTTTGTGCATATTGAAACGATAGTGCAGGCATGTGTGTCGGCTTAAAAATCGAATGGCGAATAATTGCGGGTAGCTTGATATGATGGCGGAATTCGCCAGATACGCGGACATTACGATCGCAGCGGTTGGATTGGTGCAGGGTTTATTCCTTTGTTTTCTATTGCGCGCCGAAGGTGTGCGTGCGTTTGCTGCCAATCGCTGGATGATGCTTTTCCTTGGCGCGGTGATGCTCAATCTGTTTAACGATGTCACCAAGCGCATGCTTCCTGCCGAGGCGGAAGAAATGATTGTGCTGTTCTTCTTTCCGGCCAATTTTGTGATAGTGCCCGCGATATATCTTTATTTCCGGGAGATTTCCGGCACACCATCTGCACGGCCGTGGATACATTTCGTTCTGGTTGGTGTGATATTTAACGTTATTGCCTGGCTTCTCAGTTTTGAAGCTGATGGGCCGAACGCACCTTCCCGCGATGTTATGCTGTCATTTGTGATCAGGCGGGTTTGTTGGCTCACGTTTTTTGCGCAGTCGGCCTTTTATATTGTGCTGCTGTGGAATGTATCGCAGCGCTATTTCCATCAGACTCAGGAGCAGCTTGGTGCTGATCGCAATGCAATGCGCCGTTGGATCATCGCCATTCTGGGTGGTGTAAGTCTGATTTTCGTCACAGTTTTACTAAGCTGGATTGCATCCCGTTATTTACCCCAAGACCTTGCCATGTCGGGTGCGGGGCTTGCATTTGTGCTGGTGCTGTTTGCCATGACTTACGTGATCGCGACGCAGCCGGTGTTGTTTGTCATGGCTGACTGGCCCGGTGAGGGCGAGGTGATTGACATCCCCGATTCAGTAGATGCGAAAGGTCCTCCTGCTGCCGGTCCGATCAACTCCGGATATGGGGAAGTTTCGCAGCCGGATATTCCGAGCTTTCCGCGTCCTTTGCTTGATGAGGACGGGGCAGCAATCATATGCCGACGGCTTGATGATATTCGCAAACGTGGAGACCTGCTGTTTGATCCCCTGATATCTATGCCTAAGCTTGCGCGCGCGGTAGGCGTTTCACCAAATCAGCTATCATATGTATTAAACCATCATATTGGGCAGAAGTTCTTCAACTACGTCAATAGTGCAAGGGTCGAAGAAGCTCGCGCGGTACTGATCGCCGAGCCGGACCGAACCATTCTTGATGTGGCGCTGAGTGTGGGTTTCAATTCGAAATCGACCTTCAATCTGGCCTTTAAGACGTTAACCGGAGAGACGCCAAGTGCGGTTCGGGATTCTGCGTGCCATGTGTCAGACACGACTGACCCACCACCAGAACAACAGTCTGATGATCAAACCCGGGTGCCGATTTCGCCTGGCCCGACATATTGACCAGACATTGAAGCGATAAATTTGGCGCGCGGTCCATGCAGGCATACGCAAATCCGAAAACTGAAAAGCACGGATAAGACAGGTTCATGAACGACATATATGACTATCTTGATCTGATTGTGGCCGTAGCTGGCATCGCGCAGGCAGCATTCCTTTGCCTGCTGTTGCGTTCCGAAGGCGCGCGCGCGTTCCGCGCCAATCGCTGGATGATGCTTTTTCTGACTTCCGTGGCGTTCAATCTGTTCGAAGATGTCGCCGAGGTATTCTTTTCCCCGCAGAGCTATCAGGTTGTCGAAATGATATTCATTCCGGTCAATTTCCTTATTGCCCCGGCTGTTTATCTTTACTTCCGCGAAGTTTCTGGCGTCCCGTCACGTCAGCCCTGGGTACATTTTGTGTTGGCAGGTGTGGTTCTGAACCTCATGGCATGGTCGATCACCAATGGCATGCCCATTTCTGATAATTTCCAACATAGTTTTACGGTTCCTGCCGCCATCAGCAGTTTTTGCTGGTTTGCGATTTTCGCGCAGGCGGGGACTTATGTTTTGCTGATCTGGAAGGTGGCGCATCGGTATTTCCGTCAGGCACAGGAACAGCTCGGAGCGGATCGCAACGCGATGCGTCGCTGGATGGCGGTCATTCTCGGTGGTGTCAGCCTGATCTTCCTGACAGCCCTTATGGGTAAGATTGCGGCATTTTTCTATGTTGAAGACTTGGCTATGTCAGCAACAGGGGTGGCATTTTTGCTACTGCTGTTCGCGCTTAGCTATGAGATTGCGACCCAGCCGGTTTTGTTTGTCATGCCCGATTGGCCGGGCGACGGTGAGGTGGATGAAGGTGACGAGGACCTGATACAACCCGTACAAGGTTCAGGAAACAGCGCTGTTTCGGCGGTGGTTCCTGCTGCGCCTTCTCTAACGGGTTTCGAGGCGGAGCCGATTACACGACCGTTGCTTGACGATGACGGCGTGGCATTGGCGCGAAGGCGGCTTGATGAGATTCGCAAGCGCGGAGATCTGCTGCTGGACCCGCTGGTTTCGCTTCCGAAGCTTGCCCGTGCCATCGGGGTTTCACCCAATCAGTTATCCTATGTTTTGAACCATCATATCGGGCAGAATTTCTTTGATTATGTCAATGGGGCGAGGATCAAGGAAGCCCGTGCGGTACTGATTGCCGAGCCGGACCGCACCATCCTGGATGTGGCGCTAAGTGTCGGTTTCAATTCGAAATCGACCTTTAATCTGGCGTTCAAAAAGCTGACCGGGGATACGCCAAGTGCGGTGCGGGCGAACGCGCGGGCCGTCGCAGAATCGCAAGCGTCCGGAGTGACACCGGACGGGCCGGATGGGCAGGGCCGGACGTCGGACGTAGCGCAATAGGGCAGGGTTGGCAGGATTTCAAAACAGGAACCTGCCAACATGATCCAACCGAAAAACCATTTCAAGCCCAGCCATAATGCCAGTAGCAAACCCGGCGAAAATAATGACCGAAACACGGTCATTCGAGAAGGCACCGTCATAAACGCCGCCGAGGACCATGATGATGGTCTGCAGAACGTGCAGCGTATCCGCAAACGGACCTTGCGGATCGGCGGTCTGATGATGCTTCTTTTGGTGATGCTCGCACAGGCAAGCTGGCAACGCACAACAAACATCCATGATGTGATCGAGGCGACCGGGATTATCGCCATCCTGATCTGCATCGTGGGGCGTGGCTGGTGCGCGCTTTATATCGGCGGGCGCAAAAAGACCGAACTTGTGATGACCGGTCCCTATTCCCTGTGCCGCAATCCGCTTTATCTGTTTTCGATCATCGGTGCATTCGGCGTGGGCGCGCAAAGCGGCAGCCTTGTGATTGCCGGACTGTTTGCCATTATCTGCTGGATTGTCCTGCGCGAGGTGACCTTGCGCGAGGAAGCGGTGTTAAAGCAGAGTTTCGGCTCGCGATATTACCGTTACCTGATTACGGTGCCACGATTTCGCCCGGCAACTTTCCGATGGCGCGATGAAAGCCCGCTGATCTGTCAGCCACCCGTTTTCCTGCGCACCATTCGCGATGGCTGCTGGTTCCTGATCGCCGGGCCGCTGCTGGAGGGGATAAAAGTCATGCAGGAACAGGACTGGATCACGCCGCTGGTGTATTTACCCTAATGCTGGCTGGCGGCACCATTGGCAATCGGCGGTTTGGCGGGGGTGTCTGGCCTGCCGAGAAGAGCCTCTCGTTCTTCCTCGCGCAGCGGATCGGCATCAAGAACCAGTGCCGCATCAAGAGCGACGGGATCGACAATCAGGGTCTCTTCCTCCATGTCGCGGCTGCCTTCGACCAGAACCGGGATGCGGCATTCGATCTTTTTATAGGTCCGGGTGGCGGCCATCGCATCAAGTTCCTCAGTGGTTTCGACCTCGTAAATGCCGGGCGGAAACAGCCGGTCATGCCCGGTCAGACGAAACGGGTGATAGAAGGTAACACTGCGATGCGTGGTGCGGGTGATCGTCATGATCATGGCTCCTTCGGGCTTCCGGAACAGGCCAAACGTCAAGCTTCCGGCAGTTTCGCGCGACCGTGTAACGGGCGGATTTAATCCGCTCCTGCTCGCCCCAAAACAGCATGATTGCCGGTCTTTGTGTACGCCCTGCGCGAGAAATCAAACCGGCTTTCTCTCTTAAATATGGTGAGTGCCTCGCAATTTCGCAAATGGGGTGGTTCTGTTTGGCGGGATATGAGGACGAAATAAGAAAAAATGCGGCAGGCATTCAGTTAGCGATCTGGCGGGTTCGCATCCTTAGGAGAGCGATGTTCCCGCCCTATCGCATAAAGCGACAGCCGAAAATCACACCCCGCGCAGGTTGCCCCAGACATGGACGTGCCATTGCGGCAGGACGCGGATGTTAAACCAGCCGCGTTCTGATACCTGATCCACCAGCCAGCGATAGCGTTCCGTCAGTCCCGCAATATCAACGCCATTCGCCCCGTCCGGGTGTGGCTCGGCAGGTGTGGTATTGACCGGTTGCAGGCAGACCGGGATATCGGGGTGCAGTTTGCGGACGTGGTCGGCAAACATCAGATCAGCATCATCGCGGACCGGGAATTTAAGCGTGATCGCCGGACCGTCAAGCACGCCATTGGCGCACGCAGCATTAATGCAGGCGGCAAGGGCACGCGGGTCAAAATCAGTACTGCTGCTTGGCGGTTTGGGGCTTAGCGTCAGGTAATCAAGATCGGCAAACCAGTCACGTGCGATGCTGCCCTGGGTTTCGATGGCAAAGGTAAAGCCATCGCGTTTGCCAAGCGCAATCAACCCGCCCAACGGCTGGATCGCCGGGTTGCCGCCCGAAAGGGTCACAAGGATCGGCTTGCCACCCGAAAGGGTGCGGACGCGATCCATGACCTCGGTCGCCGTATTCGGTTTCCAGTCGGCGCGAAAGGCCGGATCGACGGCATAAAGCGTATCGCACCATGAACAGCGAAAATCACAGCCCCCGGTGCGGACAAACACCGTTGGCATGCCGATCAGCGCCCCTTCGCCCTGCACGGTCGGCCCGAAAATTTCCGATATGCGGATTTTATCGGATGCCAGTTCTGTTCCAAGCTCAGGCGCAAGCCCCGTCCCGCTCATGGCCGGTATTCCGCCCAGGTTTTCGGGGTTTCGGAAACCCGTACCGCGCTGACTTCGGGCCAGCGGTCATGCGCCCATTCGTAAAAGAACAGGGCCAGCCGTTCGGCGGTGGCGTGATCGTGGCCAAGGACCTCGTTCAGGTGACGGTGATCGAACTCGTCGTCGATCATTTCCTTGAGTGGGGCGAGTTCGCGGTAGTCGCGTACGAACCCCCGCGCATCAAGCTCCGCACCGCGAAGCTCGACTTCGACAATGTAATTATGCCCGTGCAGGCGCACGCACGGGTGGTCGGAATCAAGCCCGGCCAGCTGATGGCTGGCGGAAAAGGCGAATTGTTTGGTGATGGTAAACATCATAATGGCTTTCGATACGGCGCGCCCGTGCCCGCGATGCGGCGGAGGGCTTGCGGCCGGATTGGTTTTGTCTATGAGTCTGCGGTGCGAAAGACTGGACTCCCGCCTGCGCGGGAGTGACGGTTTTGGGGGGTATTACCTTACCTTTGTCATGCCCGCCAAAGCGGGCATCCATCGTGCCCCACCATGCTCGGTCTAGCGGCTTTAGTCCCCGGAGGGTTGTACTTCCGCCTCTGCCCCAAGGCTGCGCGCCATATGCTCCGCCCTTGCCTGTTTCCAGTAATCGCGATCAACATAGACCGTCGGATCGGGCACACGGGCAAGTTCAAGCGCCTCGCGCCGCTCGACACAGGTGCCGCAGCGCCCGCAATGGGTTTCACCACCCTTGTAGCACGACCATGTGCGACCAATCGGAACGCCAAGACGCCCGGCCTCATGCGCGATATCGGCCTTTGATACATTCACGAACGGCGTATAAAGCGACACGTCACGCACACCTTCAAGGGCGTGGTTCTGCATCGTCTGGAACGATTTGATGAAATCGGGACGGCAATCGGGATAGATGAAATGATCCCCGCCATGAACGGCGGCCGCCACCGCATCCGCCCCGGCCGATGCCGCAGCCCCGAACGCCACCGCAAGCATGATGGCATTCCGGTTGGGAACCACGGTGATGCGCATGGTTTCTTCGGCATAATGGCCGTCGGGCACATCGATATCATCAGATGTCAATGACGACCCGGTCAGCAGTGCGCCAACTGGCGTCAGATCGACAATGTGATGTTTGACGCCAAGATCGCGTGCGGCACGCGCGGCGTAATCAAGTTCCTTTTTATGGCGCTGGCCATAATCAAACGAAATCAGGGAATGCAGTTTATGCTCGGCCGCGACCTTATGGGCCAGCGTGACGGAATCCAGCCCGCCAGAGCAGACGACAATCGTCTTCATATGTCATGTCTTTCGTGTTTTTAACCTGGTGCTACGACAGGGGAAGGAAACATCCCTTCCAAGGCGCGCGGTTTGACACGAAGGAGTACGGAAATCAAGGGAAAAACGCTGCTTTTGCGGCAGGTTTACCCCTTCACCCCGACAAGTACATGAAAACAAATCGGAACCTGAAAATGCCCGTCCGTCACATAAGGACGAAGGGCTTCGAACATCGCAGCATCAATCGCCCCGCGTTCCGCATCCGTGGCGGCACGTAATTGCGGCCCAAACAGCATTTCCATCTGCGGCTTCCAGAATGCCGTGCGTTCCGGGATGCGCCCGGCGGGATTATGGGTGGTGACGGTGATATCGCCAAACCCGGCCCGCGCCATGCGTGCAGTCGCCGACGTGGGATCGGCAAAGCCAAACAGATCAAGCCCCGCATCGGCAAACCCGGTGCCCAGCATATTGCCCAGAACCCCATCCATGGCGGCAAATAACGGATTATCGACCAGCGGCGCCCATAACATGAAAGCCGCCCGGCCCCCGGTACGCAACATGCGGTTGGCCTCGCCAAGCGCGGCATCGGGATCATTGCAGAACATCACGCCAAACCGGCACGAAATCGCATCCATCGTACCCGCCCCAAAGGGCAGCTTTTCCATATCGGCGGCAACCACCAACAGATTGCCAGTCCCCTCCGACCCGGCGCGCTCCGCCAGTCCGGTACACATGCTCGGCACGATGTCGGAGGCGATCACATGGCCGTGTAGGGTGGGGGCGCCCTCGCCAACCAGCATGCGCGCGATCCCGAAGGCCGGTTCCCCGACCCCGGACGCCAGATCAAGCACGGCCAATCCCCGCCCGTCGGCGGCCCGCGCCAAAGCGGGCAGATCGAGTGCGTCTATCAGATGCCGGTTGATCTTCTGTGCTGCGGGCGCGAGTTGATCCGCCCAGTTCAGCCAGTCTGAGGAGAGGTGGTGCCACACTTTAAAAATGCTCTTCAAAATTAAGGAGATGAAACTATTGGATGTAAACCTAGATCGTTGCAAGATGTCACCGATTTACTAGGAGCTAGTTTCTTTTGAAAAGTGGAGCAACGCCTAAGTGGCGCATGATTCGTCTTCTATTTAATCACCGCACAAGCAATCCGGTCCCCGGCATCGCCTGAGGGCTGGGATTTATAGTCGTCCGCACCGGCATGGATGATGACGGCCTTGCCGTGGATGTCGGTTTCGCCGGTGCCGTCAAAGCGCACGGCGTTATTGAGAATCTGGGCGTAAAGTTCGCCCTTGTCATTGACATACTGGTTCATCATGTCGCCCGCATGTGGGCCGTCGGCGAATTCGTGGCCGTGGGCTTTGTTGGTCGGGTTGAAATGGCCGCCGGCGGATTTGAAGCCTCCTTTCGCATCGCATTCCCCGTTTTCATGGATATGAAATGCCACCCACTGCCCGGGAGGAAGGTCACGAAGTTCGATCTTCAGGATCGCGGCATCCGGCACGCCATTGACCGTCAGTGTTCCGATTTCCGCACCGCTGGTATTGATAAAGCTTGATTGGGCTTCCTCGCCCGCCCTGGCATGGCCGGGCACAAGCGCCATCGCCGCACCAAGGGCAAGCAGGGCTGCCGTGGTGGCACTGGTCGCCAGTGCCATGCGGCGGGCATTGTTGACGTTGGTGGCGGTGGGGATAGCAGCGACATTTGATTTCGGGCGGCAGATGTTTTCGCGATGGAACATGGGAAATCCTCTGC
>CAMPHD010000017.1 GCA_946885765.1 uncultured Thalassospira sp. | reverse complement strand
TCGCGCTGCATCTTTTTCTTAAGCGCTTTCAGAGCCTGATCGACATTGTTGTCGCGAACGATTACCTGCACGGAAACCACGCTCCTTTCAAAAAAACAAAAACACCCGGAAGAGCATCATGCCCTCCGGTTGGTTGCACGGCCTGTATGACCGTGAGCCTTATATAGTGCAAAGCAGTGGAAAAGAAAAGAGGGAAGGGGATATTCGCCTCTGGCGTTTGTTAAGCCCCTTGGCGCAAAACGCCAAGGCAAAACCCCGATTTCCCGATACGCGTTTTATAATATTTCATTTTGCGTGAATTATTGGATCATACCAATAGTGAAATTTGCTATAGTGCTTTGACAAAATTGGGCTTATTGCTGCTGCTTGCTACGGGGATGTTGCCAGAGTTGCAGGCTTACGTGACATAGAGCTGTCATAACGGTGGGATATTTGGACATGGAAAGCTCATTGCGGGAGACGGCAATTGCGCATGCGCCGTTCTTCATTACCGCACCTGGACAGTCAGATATACTGTTCACGATTGTTGTCTGGTCTGTCGTTCTGGCGGTGTTTGGTCTTGGTGCACTTTATCTGAGTTTGCACGCGCTGCCCGAACGACTGGCCCATCATGCCAATCACACCCAGATACAGCTTATCAGTATCCTGACCCTTCTGGCGCTGTTTACCCATAACAACCTGTTCTGGCTGGCGGCCTTGGTGATTGCCGTGGTTCAGGTTCCCGATTTTTATACCCCGATCAATGCGATTGCCGATGCCGTGAAGGCAATGGCAAGGCAGAAGGGGGCAATGAGCGACTCGGTCAAATCAGAACAGGTTGCTGATGGCGATGTCGCGACCGGTATCCCCAGCGTGACAGAGCAGGAGGACCGTAAAGATGTTTGAACTTATGTTATGTTCCATTTTTACCATCCTGCCGGATTATCTTGTACGCCGATATGCGCAGGGCAAACGTATCGGCAAGGAAATCACCCTGTTTTCGGTCTGGTACGAGTTGCGCTACGGGATTGTCGGATGTGCGATCCTGACGATTTCGTTGATTACGCTGATTTTTTATTACCACCCGTCAAGTCAGAACGTTGCGTCCTTCTATCGCACCCTGACCATTTTGCCGGAGAAAAACGGCCGCGTGGTCGAGATTTATGTCAATAACGATGATCGGGTAAAATCGGGCGAGCCGTTATTCCGCCTTGATGACCGTACGGAAACCGAGGCGGTTGAAATAGCCCGGCAGCAGGTGCAGGAAATCCGTGCACAGATGGCGGTAACGCAGGCTGATCTTGCGGTGGCGAACGGTAATCTTGAAGAAGCGCAAGGGGCGTATGAACAGGTGCGCGAGGAATTGGCGGTCAAATCCGATCTTCTGTCGCGCGGTACCAATGCGGTTTCACGGCGCGAGGTCGAACGGCTTGAAGTTGCATTGACGACACGTCAGGGATCGGTCAATGCGGCGAAGGCGAATGTCAATGCCGTGGAAACCCGAATGGAAACGCTGTTGCCTGCCCAGCTTGCCAGTGGGGAAGCATCGCTTCGTTCGGCCGAGGTTTCCCTTGGCAAAACCGTTGTCCGGGCTGGTGTTGATGGCGAGATACAGCAATTTGCATTGCAGATCGGTGATGTTGTTAATCCGCTTCTGCGCCCCGCTGGTATTCTGATACCGGACAAACCTGACGAGGTTGTCTTTCAGGCCGGTTTTCAGCAGGTCTCAGCCCAGATTGTCAAAGCAGGGATCCTTGCGGAAATGGCCTGTGCGTCATTGCCGTTCGAGGTTATTCCGATGCTGGTGACCAGCGTGCAACCGGTGATCGCCGCCGGTCAGTTCCGGCCGACAGACAGATTGCTTGATATTTCGGAGCGGGCGGCACCGGGAACCTTCCTTGCCAAAATGGTTCCGCTTTACCCCGAGCAAATCAAGGATGTCCCGTGGGGCAGCCAGTGTGTTGCCAATGCCTATACCAATACCCATGATCAACTTGAAAATCCGGAAATCGGTACGGGCGAATGGGTGTTTCTGCATATGGTACAGACGGTCGGGATCGTGCATGCGTTGTTACTGCGTATTCAGGCACTGATCTGGCCAGTCCAGACGCTGGTTTTGTCGGCTCATTAGGAAGCAGGTTAAGCGTAGGGGCTTTACAGCCATGCCGTTTTGGTTGGATATAGGGCCATGTCGATCCTTAAAATTGCCCGGATGGGCCACCCGGTTCTGCGCAAGGTCGCGGACCGGGTCGAAAACCCGCTTGATCCTGAAATCCAGCGTCTGATCACGGATATGAAGGAAACCATGAAGGATGCCGGGGGCGTTGGTCTTGCGGCACCGCAGGTGTTTCAGTCCAAGGCGATCATGGTTTTTTATGTCCCGGCCTTTCGCAAAAGCGATGATCCCGATGATGCGGAAGTGCCGTTAAGCGTGCTGATCAATCCGGAAATAGAGGCAATCGGCGATGAAATCGTTGATGGCTGGGAAGGGTGCCTTTCCA
Source organism: uncultured Thalassospira sp. (assembly GCA_946885765.1). The sequence goes on along the minus strand of CAMPHD010000017.1, from coordinate 17,190 downwards.
TTCCGGGCTTGCAGGGCGTTGTGCCGCGCTGGAACAAAATCCATTACCGCGGGTTAGATGAATATGGCAAGGACGTTGAACGCATTGCCGGCGGTTTCCATGCGCGCGTCGTTCAGCACGAATATGATCATTTGATCGGGGTGATGTATCCCGAACGTATGGAAGACATGACTTTGCTGGGCTTTGCCGAAGAATTACGTGACAACCCGCCCGAGACGACCTTCAGACAGGGGGCTTCATCTTCCGATGCTGCTGCCGATGACGAAAGCAAGGAGGCCTGAAATGACAGTTTCCGAAAGCATGAACCGCCTGCGCACGCAGCGCGAGGCGCTGGTTGCGGCGGCACTTGAACATATCCCGTTTGACGGTTGGAGTATGGTAGCCCTTCGTAGCGGCGCCGAAGACCTTGATCTTGCCACGGGCGAGGTTGACCGTCTGTTCCCCGGTGGTATTCGTCAGGCAATCATTACCTATGTCGAGATGACGGATCGCAAGATGGTCGAGGAACTCGAGAAGATTGACCTAGCGTCGATGAAAATCCGCGAACGGATCGCGACTGCGGTCAAAACCCGTCTGTCGCTGGTGGAACACGAAAAGGATACGGTGCGTGCCGCCCTTTCCTATCTGACCCTGCCGCAAAACGTCCCGCTTAGCCTTAAGCTGACGCATGGCACGGTGGACAAGATGTGGATTGCCGCCGGTGATACATCGACCGATCATAACTGGTACACCAAGCGGATGCTGCTTGCGGGGGTTTATGGTTCAACCCTTGCCTATTGGCTGGATGACAAATCCGAAGGTCATGCAGACAGCTGGGCTTTTCTGGATCGCCGGATCGGCAATGTCATGCAAATCCCGAAAATCACCGGAACAGTCAAAAAGGCCGGGAAATTTGCCGCGACCCCGTTCAAGCTTGGCGCGAAGCTGGCCAAATGCATGCCGACGCCCGGTCGGGTTCGCCGCCAGTTCGGCGCATAGAACAAGACGGATTTCTATTCCTCAGACAAAACGCCGCCCGTTGAATGGCGGCGTTTTGCGTTCGGGGAAATTCGTGTGGGTGTGGATCAACGCATCAGGAAACTCAGCAGCGTCTTGTCGGGCTTGTTGGCCTGTTCCAGCTCTGCTGCAAGGTTGATGTTGAACGGAGCGCCATCATTACTGGCGATATCGGTTTCTTCGCTGTGAAGATCGGTATCGACAAGTTTGGGCTTGGCCGCAAGAGCCACAAGTTCGTGCGGCAGATCGCCCATCCACATGCCTTTGCGGTTTTCCCTGGCATGGGCCTGATCGGACAAATAGGTCAGGCAGTTTGGATTGCCTTCACAACTGTTCATATCGACAATCGCCCAGCCCGCGCGCAGGAGTAAACGGTTGATATCGGTCTGACCCATGCGGCATTCGGTTAGCATAGGGAACAACTGGGAATCCGAAACCTGTTGGCAGGCGATGGCATAATTTTCAATGATGCGGTCAAGCGCCTGTGCAGCGGCAGCGCCGCATTTAAACTCGACACTGCCCGCCCGGCAGATCATGCCCGGTCGCGGGGCGCGAATGCCAAACAGTTCGACAACCATATTGCCAAACCGGAGCTGGTCGCCCTGCAACACATCCGGAAAGCCCGCGGCCCCCGGTGCGGCGTTGGCGACATTATTGGCACCTTGGGCCGATGCAAGGCCGGTGGCGATGGCAAGGATGAGAAGAAGTTTTTTCATCACGCTTATTTACCCGAAAAGAATTTCCTGCCGGGATAACAGCAAGCGCGATGCCAGTTTGGCAGGAAGAAACTGCCTGCTGTGCGATGTGTCTGTGATCTAACGAAAAATGCCCCGAAACCGTTATGGATCGGGGCATTCATTCAATTTGGTTCAGGGCTGATATCAGGCTTCTTTGGGCAGGACCCAGGTGATATGGCCCATCTTGCGTCCGGCTTTGGCTTCGGCCTTGCCATAAAGATGCAGTTTTGCATCGGGCTCGGCCAAAATTGCCTGCCAGCTGTCGATATCGTGGCCCAGAAGGTTCTTCATCCGCGCATTTGAATGATGCGCCGGATTACCCAAAGGCAGGCCGCACACGGCGCGGATGAACTGTTCAAACTGGCTGGTGACACAGGCATCAATCGTCCAGTGGCCGGAATTGTGCGGACGCGGGGCGACTTCGTTAACCAGAACGTCGCCGTTGGTGGTCACAAACATTTCGACGGCCAATAATCCGACAAATTCCATCGCCTCGACCAGACGGGTGGCGATGTCTTCGGCCTTTTTGGCAAGATTGGTGGAAATCTGCGCCGGGGCAATCGTTACATCAAGAATGTGATTGGTATGCACATTTTCGACCGGGCAGAAGCAAGCGGTGTCACCCTTGACGCCGCGCGCGACAATGACCGAGATTTCGCGTTCGAACGAGATGAAGCCTTCAAGGATGGCTTCGGCATCGTTCATTTCGGCCCACGCGTCAGCAAGGTTGGTTTCGTTTGTAATTTTGACCTGACCCTTGCCATCATAACCCATTTCGGTGGTTTTAAGCACAGCAGGACGGCCAAGCTTGGCAACGGCGGTTTCAAGGTCGGCAAGCGAACGGACGGCGGCAAAAGGTGCCGTGCCGATGCCGTTTTCATTGCAGAAGGTTTTTTCGCGCAGGCGGTTCTGCGACAAATGCAGACATTTCCAGCCCGGACGGACCGGCACCAGTTCCGACAGCAATTTGACACTGTCATGAGGAACGTTTTCGAACTCGAACGTCACCACATCGACATCGGCAGCAAAAGCGCGGAGCGCATCAAGATCGGCGTAATCGGCAACCGTTGCCTTGGCACAGACCTGTTCGGTCGGGCTGTCCGTTCCGGGGCCGAAAACATGGACCTTATAGCCAAGTTCAGCGGCACAAAGGGCAGCCATGCGGCCAAGCTGGCCATTACCCATGATACCAATCGTGCTGCCCGGTGCGATGATGCGTGTCGCGAAATCCTGCGTCATTTATTCCTCGAATTCCTTCACATTCCCCAGTCGGGGCGGGCATCTTTAACAGAAATGATGCCAAAGAAAAACGCGCCCGCTAGGGCCCGCTGAAAGCTTACGGTGCGGGATCAACCGGCTCTTCGGCAACCGCGTCGGTCTGCTGTGCGCGCCAGTCATCAAGGCGTCCTGCCAGCGCATCATCCATGAGTGCCATGATCCCGGCGGCCATCAGACCGGCATTCTTTGCCCCGGCCGAACCAATGGCAAGCGTGCCAACCGGAACGCCGCCCGGCATCTGTACGATCGACAGAAGGCTATCAAGGCCTTTAAGCGTACGGCTTTGCACCGGAACGCCCAGAACCGGAAGCGGGGTCATGGCCGCGGCCATGCCCGGAAGGTGGGCGGCACCACCGGCACCGGCAATAATCACCTTAAGGCCGCGCGACTTTGCGGATTTGGCGTAGTCATACAGGCGATCAGGGGTGCGATGGGCCGAGACGATTTTCGTCTCGTAGGGGACTTGCAGCGCATCGAGGACATCTGCTGCATTTTTCATGGTTTCCCAGTCAGACTGGCTGCCCATGATAATGCCGATGACCGGGCGTTGATCGCTCATGCTGGCGGCTCCGTTTGTCGCACGTTATCAGAAGGCCCGCATTATAGGCAGGAAGGGTGATCATGCAAGTCTGCCGGTTGCCTGATATGGCACTGTTTCCAGGATAATTTTGCAACGCTTTGTCTGTTGTGGGCAGGTAGCCATAAGGGTAGGTATCTTATCCTTGTTTACAGTTGATAATTTAAGTGAAGTATAAGTATTTTGGGTTTATAGTTGATCACATCAATTTTTATCTCTGTGCAGGTAGCATAAGAGAGGGCAGACATGAAAGTCACGAGACCCGGTTCCGCGACGCCATCATCGATGGGGGCGGGCGATGGACGGTATCCATCCAATCCCTATGCCGCGTACACCTATGGCAGGCCGGTGCGCAAAAAAGGTGCGCCTGATCCCGAACAGCATCAGATTGATATCGTCAATCGCGATATTCTGAGCGCGGAGCCTCCTGTTCCGGCCAACATTCATGACATCGCGGATGTTCTTGGCATCCCTGACGTGGAGGTGACGCCGGCCGTTGAGAAGGCGATTGCGCGGCTGATGCTGCGTGTTAACGGCCTGACTGAAAATCTTGCGGAGCTGCAACGGCATCAGATTGAATTGACCCGTGCAGAGGGACGTGACCCGTTTACCGGCGCGCTAAGCCGGACCAGTTTCATGCAGATTGTCGAAAACGAGATGGCGCTGGTCGGGTCGGACCGGACAACGCGCGCGCTTGTGTTGTGCGAGATTTCAAATCTTGATGATGTTTTGCAGCGTCATGGCCATGGCTGCAAGGAAGGGGTGTTTACCTTCCTGTACCGGACAATTACCGAATTCATCATGTCGCCTCATCAGGTCGGTTATCTTGGCTGCAATGACTTTATCGCGCTGCTTTACAACATGGACGAGCAGGATGTCTGGCAACGTGCCGATGCCGTTACCCGGCGTTTGAAAAAGCATCCCTTTTTCTGGAATGGCAAATACATCACCATCATTCCGGTGTTTGGCATTTATCATGTCAAAGCGGGTGAAACCGCCCACGAGGCACTGGTATCTGTGGATTATGCCCTGCGTGCCGAGAAAGAAATGAAATCAGCACAACTGCAACGTATCCCAAGCGGGCTTTGATATTGCCGCCCATCTTGTCTGCTACCGCAGTGCTATATTTGGTCCGCAACGGGTGTACGTCACAAACCGGCACATTGTTTTTCAGGCAATAATATCGGGGACGAGCTGCGACTCGAGATACAAAATCTCGTCCTTGAGCGCCAGCTTGCGCTTTTTCATGCGTCCCAGACGCAACTGATCGTGATGGACCCCGTGGGCCAGTTGTTCGATTGCGATATCGAGATCACGATGTTCCTCGCGCAGAAACAGCAGTCTTTTTTCAACCGCGATCTGATTGATTTCGTCCATTTTTGATCCAGCTTGGTTAGCGACGCGAAGAGCCTGTAATACTATCAGAATTCGGGTTGGCAACCCATATGATTTGTAATCGGCTTTATGATTTGGATCGGACAGGACGGAGGATACGGATGCGGATCGGAATTCTGACCAGCGGAGGCGATTGTGCGGGCCTGAATGCAGTTATTTTGGCGGTCGTGCGGCGCGCAGTGCTTGGTTATGGCTGGGACGTGGTTGGCATCCGGCAGGGCACACATGGTTTGATGCAGGATCCGCCGCAGGCGATTGATCTGAATGGCCATGTCAATAATGACGGAATGCTGCGCCTTGGCGGTACGATTCTCGGCACCGTCAACAAGGGCGACCCGTTCCATTATCCGATGCCCGATGGCAGTTTTGCCGACCGTTCGGCCGAGGTGATCGCCGGGTATCACAAGCTTGGCCTGGATGCGCTGATCGGGGTTGGCGGGGATGGCAGCATGGCGATCCTGCACCGGTTGGCCGAAATGGGTGGCATCAATCTGGTGGGGATTCCCAAAACCATCGATAACGACCTAGCGCTGACGGAATATTCCGTGGGCTTTACCACGGCGGTCAACGTTGCGGTCGAGGCACTTGACCGGTTGCAGCCAACGGCCGCATCGCATGACCGTATCATGATCCTTGAGGTCATGGGGCGCGATGCCGGGCATATTGCACTGTTTGCCGGGGTTGCCGGCGGTGCGGATGCGATCCTGATCCCGGAAATGGATTACGATCTTGATGCCCTGACCGAGCATTGCCGGAACATTCGCAAGCGCGGGCGCAATCATGCACTGGTGATCGTTGCCGAGGCGGTCAAGCGTGATGACGGTGCGGCGGTGACGCAAGGCGATGATGGCCAGAAAATACGTTATGGCGGGATCGGCCATTGGCTGGCCGATGAACTGGGCGCGCGGACCGGATGGGAGACCCGCGTGACAGTGCTGGGGCATGTGCAGCGCGGCGGGATACCATCGCCGCGCGACAGGGTGATTGCATCGGCCTTCGGGGTTCATGCGGTTGATCTGATTGCTCAGCAGAGTTTTGACCGGGTTGTGGCATGGTCAAAACGTAAAGTGATTGATGTTGCGATGGCCGATGTGATTGTCGGCCCGCGGCTTGTCGATACCAATGGAACCATGGTATCGACCGCAAAGGGGCTTGGTGCCTATATCGGCCATCCTCCCAAAACGGTTCGCACGGCTAAAACGGTCTGATCAACAGGCCGCATTTACATAAAAACTGACAGGTTGGATATGAAGGCTGAGGAAGTCTGGATCTTTACGGTCGAGATGTATGGACGGGACGGTGTTGCGCCGTTGTGTCTTGAATTGCAGGAACGATGTGATCTGGATGTGAACATGCTTTTGTTCATGTTCTATCTTGGCCAGAAGGGGCTGGCACCACATAGCATATCCGCCCTTGAAAACGCGGTCCGGGACTGGCGTGAACGGGTGATTGTACCGTTGCGCAATACCCGCCGCTTTTTGCGCAATGCCGATTGGGACAGTGCGCAAAAGCTTCGTGCCAAGGTCAAGAATGACGAACTAAGTGCCGAACGGATCGAGCAGGAATTGCTGTGTGATGCGGTCGAAACCATTCAGGCCGGTGATCCGATGGCCCCGGCACGGGCTTATTTGTCGCCAACCCGCTTTGATCTTAGTCAGCCGGAATGTGATGCATCGCTAAAGCAATTGATACAGGCGATGGGGCTGGTTTGATTTTTCAATCCTGAAAGTTTTTCAGTGCGCGTTTTTGAGCGGCGATACGGAACGGGGCATTGGCCGCCCCGTATCCGGCATAACCACCTTTGCGCTGAACAATTTCGAAGAAAAAGCCTTCACCATAATTGCGGCTGAAGATTTGGAAGAACTCGCCATTTTCGTCGCGGTCATAAAGTATCTGGTTTGACCGCAACGTATCGACAAACTCCCCGGGAAGATCGAAACGTGCCGCCAGATCGTCATAGTAGTTTTCGGATATCTCGAGCGGGTGGAAGCCTTTGGTGCGCAATATTTGCGCCGTGGTAAAGATATCGCGGCTGGCAAATGCGATGTGCTGAACAGCCGAGCCGAAGCTTTCTGCGATAAAATGCCCGGCGAGAGTTTTACGGCTTTCAGCACCGTTCAACGTGATGCGGAGCGACCCGGTGCCATTTTCAATCACCTGACTGCGGACCAGTCCAGCCGGGTCGACAACCTCGACCATTGGCATCTTCGCCGTGTTGAAAATCGAGGTGTAAAACAGAATCCAGGTCAGCATTTCCTCGTAATTCATCGTTTGGGCGATGTGATCGACTGCTTCCAGACAAGCGTCTTCCCGGTGCTTCGCATCGGCATGCGTCGCAAATTCGGTTTCCCATACCCGGGCAAGATCGGTGTCCTTATCAAGAAAATGCATCAACCCGCCCCCGACACCGCGGATGGCTGGAATACGAAGTTCACCGGGATGGACAGGTTGTTCGAAAAGAGTGGCACCCAAGGCTTTGGCCCGTTCAACGGTGGAACGGGCATTACTGACCCTAAGGCCGATATCGCAAATTGAAGTGCCATGCATGATATAGGCCGCATGGGCAAAGCCATCTGCTTCGGTATTGATCAGCAGATTGATATCACCTTGTCGCCAAAGCTCGACATCCTTGGAAATATGTTGGGCAGATCGGGTGAAACCGAGCATGCGGAAAATTCGACCTAATTCCTCGGCTTCTTTTTCGTTGGCGGTGAATTCAATAAATTCAATACCGTCTACATCGATACGATCTGCGATATCCGGTGTTTCAATTCTGATATTCGGGGTGCGACGGCGCACTTGGTCCATCAGATAAACCAGCGATCGTTTCCCATCGACAGCAATGGCCTTGGGCGATCCGCCCCGGAACTGGTCATTGAATATTTCAAGTGACAGGGGACCATCATAGCCTGTTGCGGCAACGGCTTGCATGAAATCGACAACCGGCAAATCTCCCTCGCCGGGCATGTTGCGGTAATGGCGGCTCCATTGCAGAAGGTCCATATCCATTTTTGGGGCATCGGCCAACTGGACAAAGAAAATCTTCTCGCCGGGAATTGAGGTAATCGAATTGATATCGGTGCCGCGTGCCAGGGTATGGAAACTGTCAAGAATGATGCCGATATTTTCGTGATTTGCCCGTCGGACAATTTCCCAGGCATCACGATGGTCGTTGATGTGCCGCCCCCATGCCAGTGCCTCATATCCGATACGCAAACCACGTTTTTTCGCTCTTTCGCCAAGCTCACGCAAATCGTTTGCTGCCCGGTCAATGCCACCCAGCGATACCGGCGATACGTTCGAACAGACCAGCATCAGGTCGGTGCCGAGTTCTTCCATAAGGTCGAATTTGCGTTCTGCACGATCAAAGGCCCGTTTGCGGTGTTCATCAGGCATACCTTCGAAGTCGCGAAACGGCTGGAACATGAAAATTTCCAGATTGTGGTCGCGTATCATTTTCGCGACTTCGGACGGTGATCCGTCAAATGTCAGGAAATCGGTTTCGAAAATCTCGATGCCATCAAACCCGGCGCTGGCAATAGCATGAAGTTTTTCACCAAGGTCGCCACTGATCGATACGGTTGCGATGGAAGTTTTCATGCTGATGTATCCTCATCGTCAGGCCAAAGTCCAAGATGACGCATCTGGAATTCAAGCTGGGCGTTGGCCATATCCTGTCCGGTCTGGATCTTCAGGCCTCGTTGTACAGCATTGCGCAATAACTCTGTTTCTGCCGGTTTTGTGACAACATCGGCAATGATACCGGCATCCGCGACGACGGTGGGATCAAAAGGCAGGGGATCATGGCTTTGCATTCCCAAGGGGGTTGCATTGATTGCGATCCCGACTTTTTTGTCTGGCGGAAGTGCCGTTCGGATATCAACGGCAGGATATTCCTGACGCAGTTTGGCTGTGACAAAGTCCTGCCGGGTCTGATCGGCTTCAATCAGATACAGGGTTGAAATGCCAGCAGCACAAAGTGCATCTGAAATAGCCGCTCCGGCACCACCACCGCCACCGACCAGCAGAACAGTTTGCCCTTCAAGTTTGATACCGTTGCGGCGCAGGGCTTCGTTCATGGCCAATCCGTCGGTCATGTCGCCGATCAGGCGCCCATCGGACATGCGGCGGACAATATTGACCGATCCGGACCTTTGGGCACGACCGGTCAATTCGTCAACCGTTCGGAATGCCGCCTGTTTATGCGGTACTGTCACAGAAAATCCGCCGCAATTCTGCCAGGTCCGTAACACCCGGAAAAAGCTGTCGACTGCCGACGGGGCGACTTCCAGTGCAAACATGACGGCATCGATAGCCTGGTCATCAAACCAGCGATTGATCGTTGGTGGTGTGCTGACCTGTGCTACCGGATGGCCGAACAAAGGGTAGCAGATCGTATTGCCGGTGATCGGACGGACATAGGCGGTCATCGGGGTTCCATTCGTTTGCGCCAGCAATCCTGCAGCCATCCCTTAAGCGGTGTTTGTGACAGGATCATCAGGATAAGAGAAACCGACAGGACCAAAGAAATCGGGTGGGAAACGAAGTTCCACAGGAATGTCGATATATCCCCCCGTGCGCCGAGCATTGCCCGGCGATAGTTGGTATCCATCATCGGGCCAAGGATCACACCAAGGATTACCGGCCCGACCTGAAAACCGTAAACCTTCAGGAAATAGCCGATCACACCGAACAAAAGCATCCAGTAAATATGTACGGGATTGTTCTGGATTGCATAGGTTCCAACGGCGGAAAGCACGATGATCAAGGGGATCAGAATGGCTTTGGGGCATTCGACGATTTTTGTGAAAATCTTGATCCCGGTCAGGCCGAAAATCAGCAGGAATATATTGGCAAGGGTCCGATTGCCGACGGTAAACCAGAACAGATGCGGCGTTTCGATGAGCATTAGCGGACCGGGTTTCAGCCCGTGAATGAACAATGCGCCAATGATGACCGCTGTTACTGCATCCCCCGGGATGCCAAGGGTCAGCATGGGGATGAAGGCACCACCGACTGCAGCGTTATTTGCTGTTTCTGGTGCAACCAGCCCTTCCTTGCACCCTTTGCCAAACGGGATTTCCGGGTTTTTGGTCGAACGTTTGGCGTGGTCATAAGCCAGAAGTGCCGCAATATCGCCACCGGTGCCGGGCAGTGCGCCGATGATTGTGCCAATACCCGATGTTCGCAAAGCCAGCCAGAAATAGCGTTTGATATCCGAGAATTTCGGAATGATCCGGTCGATCTTTTGTTTAACGGCCTTGAGGTCCAGATTGTGCAATTGCACGAGGGCCTCGGCGACACCGAAAAAGCCGATCATTGCGGCAACATAAGGAATTCCGCCCATCAGGGTGATCGAGTCAAAGGTGAAACGCCCCTGTGCGGTCATGGGGTCAAGTCCGACCATGCCGATCAGAACGCCCAGTGCGCCCGAGAAAACACCTTTGGCAAAGCTTTCCCCCGACAGAGTTCCGACAAGCAAAATGCCGATCAGCCCGAGAAGAAGATAGTCGCGGGAATTGAACAGAATGGCGAAATCGGAAATGACCGGTGCAAACAGGGCTAGCGCCAGAATGCCGATAAATCCACCCATGACAGACATGACAGTTGTCAGGCCAATGGCTTCACCGGCTTCGCCGCGCTGGGCCATGGGGTAGCCTTCAAGTGCGGTTGCAATTGCACTGGGAGCACCCGGAATGTTCAGCAAGATTGCGGTTCGCGATCCGCCATAAACACCGCCGACAAAAACACCTGCAATAAGCGCAAGGGCTTCGTTGACCGGCCATTTGAAGGTGAATGAAATCAGGATCGATGTTGCCATTGTAACGGAAAGCCCGGGAATGGCCCCGACATAGATACCGGCCAAAGTCCCGAGACCAGTCAGGCATAATAGCCAAGGGTCGAGCCAGGAAATCGCGAAATTACCAAGAATTTCCATGATTTATACCAACCCTCTCAGCCATTCTCCCTGCGGCAGGACGACCTGAAAAACCACCCGGAAAACGAAATAGATCGCAAGCAGTGAAACGATGGCGACACTGGCCGAAACCAGAATGTTTTTTCCCCACAGATAGGCGAAAGAAACAAACAGGAACAAGCCGGAACTCGTGATAAACCCAAGCCACGGCATGCTGACCAGATACAGTAGGATCAGGCCAAGCATCAGGATATGTCGTAGTGGCAGCACATCGCGGAAAAACAGTTTGAGTTCAGCAGTGAAGCGTTTGCCCGGAATGGCTCCGGGTGCTGTGCGACAAAGGATAATCAATGCCGATACAAGCATGGTGCCCGCAGCAAGCATCGGAAAGACCCCGGCGCTTGTCAGGCTTTTGAAACCTGAAATTTCATAGGCCTGCCAAAGGGCTCCGACGCTGAAAACGGAAATAAGAATGGCAAAGACAAGCTCCGCCGGACGATCTTTATGTTGATCGCTGGACATGATGCATTCCCCGGATCTGAAAACAGGCTAGCCCGGCGCAGGAAAAGTTGCGCCGGGCTGTGTGACCTTAGGGGCGTGCAATGCCCAGTTCTTCAGGACTTACCTGTGCTGCACCGGTATCCTGCAATACCCATGACGTAACCTGCTGCCATTTTTTGAGGAATGCGTCGGCTTCGTCACCGGAAATGTTCATCATGACGTTGCCGCGATTGGCCATCAGGGTTGTGAACTGTTCGTTTGCTGCTGCCTTGGCAAAGGCATCAACCAGGGTCGCCTTGATTTCGTCGGAAATATCACGTTTGACAAAAACACCATAGAACGGCCCCCACGGAAGGTATTTTTCCATACCGGGAATGGCATCGGTGATTGCCGGAACGCCCGGTAATGCATCAACAGGCTCGGTGTTTACCACGGCCAGTGCCCGTATCTTGCCTGCCTTGATCTGCTCAGCAGCGGCAGAAATACCAGCAGGCATAAAATCAACTTCACCACCCAGCATCGCGGTCAGGCCGGGGCCTTCACCGTCGAACGGAATACCAACCACTTCGAAGTCGGTCGAATTCTTGATCAATGCGCCAACGGTGCTTGGCAAGCCGCCGGGGCCGGTCGATCCCATAACCACATTGCCCGGATTGGCTTTGATGTCTGTCATCAGGTCTTCCATCGTCTGGTATTTGGAGTCCTGCGGGACGGTGATGACAGCAACGCCACGACCAAGAATATTGACCGGATAGAATTGGGAATAATCGAGATTGGTAATCCCCATTACAGGGTGCAGTTGCGGGTTCTCAGCCCCGTAAAGAATTGTATAGCCGTCGGACGGGGCGGCATTCACAAATGACGTCGACAATGCACCGGCACCGCCGGACTTGTTCAGGACCACAATCGGCTTGCCCAGAGCTTCTTCTGCTGCCGGGGTTACAGCACGTGCGACTACATCGGTTGCGCCGCCAGCTCCCCACATGACAACACCGAGAATTTCGCGTTCCGGATAATCTGCGGCAAAGGCAGCACCAGACATCAGAGAAAGAGCGGTAACCGCCCCGAGAATAGTACGGATCATGATATTCCTCCCTCGGCAAGGTTTTGCCGAAATTCTTATTGTTAACGATCAGCTTTGATCTCTTGTGCGGGTAAGCCGTAAAGTCCGTCGGTTACGTCACAGTTGAGATTTATTAGAGTTTGACAATGGTAGTTGATTAACGCAAATACCATTTTGTCGATTAAAGATAACTTTATGTTATGTTTAATCGCAGTCTGGTCAAACACAAATCGCGGTAAAGACGGTGACGAAACGATCTGAAACCACTTTGACCTTGCGACAAATCGAAGTCATGCGGGCGGTAATGATTTCGGGATCGATTACCGGGGCCTCGAAAATCCTGAATGTGTCGCAGCCCGGGATTTCACGCACGATGAAACATCTGGAAAACTCGCTGGGTGTTGCGCTGTTTACCCGCAATGGCGGTCGATATGTCCCAACGGTTGCAGCGCAGCAGGTTTTCATGCAGATGCAGGAAATCGATAAGAAACTGCGCGATCTGAACTTTTCGATCAGCCAGCTTGAACGTGGTCATGGCGTACATATTTCGCTGGCGTCAGTGCCGAGTATTGCTCATGTGATGGTGCCCCGTGCGGCGGCGCGGCTAAAGGCAAAGTATCCCGATATTCGCATGAATATCGAAATCCTGAAAATCGAAGAGGCGATCGATTTCCTGTTGCTGGGCAAGGGAGATTTCGTCTGCATGAGTTACCGCTTTGACCATCCGTCGATCACTTTCGAACCGCTGGCCAAGGGGAACCTTGTCTGTGTTTGCCATCCGGATCATCCGTTGGCGCAATTTGACAGGGTTTCAGCCGTTCAAATTGCCTGTCATCCCTTGATTGGTATTGATCCGAATGATCCTTACGGCAAGGTTCTGGCGCAGATATTCGAAACACAGCAACTGGCATACAATATTGAAATTCGCGCGCGTTTTGGAACCACGGTACTGGGGCTTGTGCGTCAGAACCTTGGTGTTGCGGTACTTGACTGCTTTACTGTCGACGGGCTTGAAGCCCGTGCTGATGATTTGCGGGTTATTCCGATCATTGAGGAAACAACGTTTTCGACCTGGATCGCGCGGCGCGACGATATCGAGATTTCAAGTTTCGCCCAGACTTTCATTGATCTTTTGCGCAACGTTATGAAGGCGCGAATGGCGACCATGAACGAAAAATAATCGAATTAGTTGCCTGATCGGGGTTTGCCGGTGACCGGGATGTGGTTTTCGGCATCCGTATCGCCCCAGCGCGCCGTTTCCGGAAGATCAATATCAAACAGATCGAGAATCCGGCCGCAGCTTTGCGTGACCATTTCATCAAGCGATTGCGGCCGTGCATAGAAGGCCGGGACCGGGGGGGCGATGATCGCGCCGTTTTCTGTGGCCAGTGCCATATTGCGGATATGGCCGGCATGCAGGGGCGTTTCACGCGCCATCAGCACCAGCCGACGGCGTTCTTTGAGCATCACATCGGCGGCACGGGCGATCAGATTGTCTGCGACTCCGCTTGCGACCTCGGCCAGGGACTTCATCGAGCAGGGGGCGATGATCATGCCGCGTGCGCGGAACGAACCCGATGCGATCGATGCGCCGATATCCGCATTATCATGGATGACGTCTGCCATCTCCTTGATATCGCGGATTTTAAAATCGGTTTCATAGGCGATTGTGCGCTCTGCCGCCTTCGAAAGGATCAGGTGAGTCTCGATTGGCGAATTTTTCAGCAACTGTAAAAAACGGATGCCGTAAATCACCCCGGACGCGCCGGTTATGCCAATGATAAGTCGATCCTTTTGAGACATTTTATGTGTTATCCGGGTCACCATTTGAACGATTACGTCGTCGAAAGACTGGAAATCATATTACAGAATTACTACCATCAATGTGTGGGCAATGTCAGAATTGAGGAGTAGGCGAATGAGTGTTCAATCCCATGTCGAAGCTCTTACTGCCAAACATGCTGCACTTGAGCAGGAACTCCACTACGAGCAGCGCCGCCCGGCGCCAGACAATTCCCGTGTCATAGACATTAAACGCCGCAAGCTCGAAATCAAGGACGAGATAAGTCGAATAAGTCATTAGCCGTCAAGAGGATGCTGGCAAAATCCGCATAGCGCATGTGTAAGGCTGTACCGGTTTCCTGAAAAATGCATCTCTTGAACACAGGATCAGTCCCTTCATTTTTTGCCGCCTCCGTTTGTAGCCCACATCGAGAGGCGGCATTCTTGTAAGCATGTATCTGCGTCCCGATCTGTATAAAAACAGTATACGCGGAAAGATGTTTTCTCGATTGATTTCAAATCGCAAGAATCCCGGTTTTCCAGCCTCTACCAATGTCTAAGGGGCATTGGAAATTTAAATCGGTATTATGATGCCGATTTAGGGTTGGCCTTTAAATCCGGCCTTTGAAAAGATCGGGAAGACGACATCGTAATGACGACAGGCACCGATGTCGCGACAATGCAGTACACAAGCCAAAGCGTATATCCGGGCAAAGATCCGGACACGCGGGAGGAAGTTACACAAATGACGGGTCGCTATCAGGAAATCTATGATCGGTCGATCACCGACAAGGAAGGTTTCTGGGCCGAGGCTGCGGAAAGTCTGGTCTGGTACAAAAAATGGGACCGGGTGCTTGACGACAGCAACCCGCCATTTTACCGCTGGTTCGAAGGCGGGCAGACCAATACCTGCTTTAACGCGCTGGATCGTCATATCGAAAACGGTCGCGGTGAACAGGCGGCACTGGTCTATGACAGTCCGGTCACCGATACGATTGAAACATTCACCTATAACCGGCTGCGTGATGATGTTGCCCGTCTTGCCGGGGCCCTGCATGCCAGGGGTGTAACCAAGGGCGACCGGGTTATCATCTATATGCCGATGATCCCGCAGGCGGCGATGGCGATGCTGGCCTGTGCGCGGATCGGTGCAATCCATTCGGTTGTGTTTGGCGGGTTCGCATCAAAAGAGCTTGCAACCCGGATCGATAATGCTTCGCCAAAGCTTATTCTGGCAGCCAGTTGCGGTATCGAAGGATCGAGGGTGATCGAATACAAACCGCTTCTGGATCGGGCAATTGATCAGGCCACGCACAAGGTCGAAACGGTCCTGATGTTCCAGCGTGACCAATGTTCGGCACCTTTGACAGACGGTCGTGATTTTGACTGGATGGCCGAATGTGCCAAGGCGGCCCCTGCCGATTGTGTGCCGGTGGCGGCAACCGATCCGCTTTATGTGCTTTACACATCCGGCACCACCGGCCAGCCCAAAGGCGTTGTGCGTGACAATGGCGGGCATATGGTGGCACTTAACTGGTCGATGAAGAATATCTATGATGTCGAGGCCGGTGATGTGTATTGGGCGGCATCCGATGTTGGCTGGGTCGTCGGGCATTCCTATATCGTTTATGCGCCGCTTCTGGCCGGGTGTACGACGGTGTTGTATGAAGGCAAACCGGTGGGCACACCAGATGCCGGGGCATTCTGGCGGGTGATATCGCAGCACCGCGTCAAGGTCCTGTTTACTGCCCCGACCGCGTTCCGTGCGATCAAGCGCGATGATCCCAAGGCCGCGTTGATGGCCAATTATGATCTTTCATGCCTGAAGGCACTTTATCTTGCAGGCGAGCGGTCAGACCCCGACACGCTGCACTGGGCCGAAGACAGCCTTGGCGTGCCGGTGATTGACCATTGGTGGCAGACCGAAACCGGCTGGTCGATCTGTGCCAATCCGCGCGGTATTGAAATGTTGCCGATCAAATATGGTTCGCCGACGGTTGCGGCCTGTGGCTGGGACGTTCAGGTGGTGGATGAAGGCGGCAAACCCTTGGAGCATGGCAAGATCGGCGCACTGGTTGCCAAACTGCCATTGCCGCCGGGGACGTTGCCGACCCTTTGGCAGAATGATGAAAGGTTCAGGTCGGCCTATCTTGAAGAATTCCCCGGTTATTACGCGACGGGGGATGCCGGTTTTATCGATGAAGACGGCTATGTCTAGGTCATGTCGCGGACGGATGACATCATCAATGTCGCGGGGCATCGGTTATCGACCGGGGCAATGGAAGAAGTGCTTTCGGGGCATCCCGATGTTGCCGAATGTGCCGTGATCGGGGTGCATGATGACCTTAAGGGGCAATTGCCGCTTGGCTTTGTGGTCCTGAAATCCGGGGTGGACCGCCCGCATGAGGCGATCATCAGGGAAGTGGTTGCCATGGTCCGTGATCAGATCGGGCCGGTGGCGGCCTTTAAACAGGCCACCATCGTGGACCGCCTGCCCAAAACCCGGTCGGGCAAGATCCTGCGCAAGACCATGCGCTCGATTGCTGATGGCGAGGCATATAACGCCCCGGCAACCATTGATGATCCGGGCATTTTGCCGGAAATTGCCGAAGCATTGAAAGATATCGGTTACGCCAGATCGGCGTGATCCTGACGGGATGAAAACTCCTGATGCCCGGACAAGCACGGGACAACTTGACCGCCCGCCGGATTTGTCCTGCGGGCGGCTTTTATTCGGGCCGGGAAAGGGTTGGCTGAGCGGTCTTGCCTGAGGCAGCGGAGCAGGGTGCTTCTTTCTAAGGTTTTGAGAAATAGAGCATTTTTTTGAGGGGTGAGTTTTTCTGGAAGTTTTTTTGACTTTTTGAGAAAATGTTCTTGATTTGTTCTTTTATTTGTGACATAAAGGCAAAGTCAACGGGACAAATGCACCCGGATCAAAAACCCG
>CAMPHD010000016.1 GCA_946885765.1 uncultured Thalassospira sp. | reverse complement strand
TGGTGTGAATGCCTATACCGAAACCGAAGCATCGCCCCTGACATCGGGTGAAAAATCGATCCTGACGGTCGATGACATGGCCGAACAGGAACAGATCGGAAAACTGAAAGAATGGCGATCCGGCCGGGATCAGGCTGTTGTTGCCAAAAGCCTTGCCGGTCTTGAAGCCGCCGCCCGCGAAGACCGCAACATCATGGAAAGTTCGATTGCCTGCGCCCATGCCGGGGTCACGACCGGGGAATGGTCGGAAACGCTTCGGCAGGTGTTTGGCGAATACCGTGCGCCGACCGGCATCACATCAATGATCGTGACCGGCGACGAAGAAGACATCAAAAAACTGCGCAGTCGCGTGGATGAAGTTTCCGAAAAGCTTGGCGAACGGATGAAGATGCTGGTCGGCAAGCCGGGGCTGGATGGCCATTCCAACGGGGCGGAACAGATCGCGGTCAAGGCGGGCGATGCCGGGATCGAGGTGCTTTATGACGGCATTCGCTGGACGCCCGATGAACTGGTGCGCAACGCGATTGACGAAGGCGCGCATGTGATCGGGCTTTCGATCCTGTCGGGGTCGCATGTGCCGCTGGTGCGCGAGGTTGTGAATGGATTGCGCGCCCAAGGGGCGGGGCATATCCCCGTCGTTGTTGGCGGCATCATCCCGGATGCGGATATGCTTGTCCTGCGCCAGATGGGGGTATCGGCGGTCTATACGCCCAAGGATTACCAACTGGTCCGGGTGATTTCCGAAATTGTCGATCTGGTGGATCGTAAATCAACAGAACATCCGGTCCCGCGTAAGGCTGACGGCAAGCCGGAAGGGGCCGGAACCGCGATTTATTGATTATGGCGATTGATTGCTGTAGGGGCCGGTTTCAGGCTTTGGCCAGCGGTGTGCTGATCAGGCTTGGCCAGGTTGCCATGGCGGCCTCGGCAACGGCGATCAGTTCGTCGCGGGTTGCGCCATCGCGGGCCTGGATCGACATGCCATGCTGCACGGTCGCGTAATAGTTCGCCATTTTATCGATATTCGTACCACGCGGGATGTCGCCGCGATCCAAGCCTGCTTCATACAGGTTTTTCAGGATTTCCGTCACCTTGCGGCGATGGCCGCGCAGGGTCTGATTGACCGTTGCATGGTTTGATTCCGCCTGTGGTGCCGCCAGAACAACCAGACAGCCACGCGGGGCATCATCGCGGGTAAAGGCATTGGCGGACGCGATCAGCACATGCTGTGTTGCCTCCCGTGCCAGTTTGAAACGGTCCAGATTTTCCCAGATCGATGCGCCATGATGTTTGGTGTAATGCGTGATGACCTCGTCAAACAGCGTTTCCTTGCCGCCAAAGGCGGCATAGATGCTGGGCGGGCTCAATGCCATTGCTGCGCTCAGATCGGCCATGGACGTGTTGTCATATCCCCGTTCCCAGAACAGGGCCAATGCCTTGTTCAAGGCGTCGTCCCGGTCGAATGCGCGTGGTCTTCCGCGTGGCGCCATCTTGTGCTCATCCATTTATGTAACGATCACTAAATAAATCACTTGACGGAAAAATGCAAGCCTGTCAGGAATTGTGTAGTGATCGTTACATAAATGGAGTTCATCATGCAGAACCTTGCAGGAAAGGTCGCATTCGTTACCGGCGGCAGCCGTGGAATCGGTGCCGCCATTGCAAAACGTCTGGCGCGTGAAGGTGCCAAAGTTGCCTTCACCTATGTCAGCACGCCGGACCGGGCACGTGACGTTGCCGGTGAAATCGAAGCGGCGGGTGGTGTGGCATTGGCGATCAAGGCCGATAACCGCAAAGCACAGGAAATTGAGGCGTCGATTAACGAAGCTGCCGCGAAATTCGGCAGGATCGATATTCTGGTCAATAATGCCGGGATTATCGAAATGGGACCGGTCGATGAATTAAGCATCGAGCAGTTCGACCGGACGGTCGATGTCAATGTGCGTGCTGTCTTTGTCGCGACCAAGGCAGCACTGGCGCATATGCCCGATGGCGGTCGGATCATTACGACCGGCAGCAACCTTGCGCATCAGGTGCCATGGCCGGGCTTAAGCCTTTATGCCCTGTCAAAATCGGCCCTTATCGGCTTTACCCGTGGGGCGGCCCGCGATTTGGGGCCACGCAAGATCACCGTCAATATCGTTCACCCCGGACCGACCGAAACAGACATGAACCCGGCAGAAGGCGATATCGCCGATGCCGCACGCAGCGTCATGGCCATCCCCGATTACAGCGATGCCAATGATACAGCCGGGCTTGTCGCATGGCTTGCCGGGCCGGAGGCAAAGGTTGTCACCGGTTCGGAATTCACGGTCGATAGCGGGATGAATGCGTAACGGAAACGGGGATTTCTGTTAAAGGCCAAATAACTTTGTCGGTGGGCTGGCTAGTCAGCCCACCGACAATGCCAGTATCTGGCTGATCTGGGTCAGGGGGTGATCGGTTTCGCCGTGCCAGTGATTAATCGCATCCTGAACAGCGGTAAAATCCTTGCCCGATGATGGCATTTTCGGCACCACACCCTCACGGTTAAGGGCCTTGATCACATCGTTGGAAAAGACCAGCGTATCTACTCCCATCCGGCGCAGGAACATCTGCCCGGTTTTACCGCCAAGGCGCGATCCGCCTTTTTGAACGATGCGCAGATTGTCGCAATAATCGGCGATCTGCCAATCGGCAAACCATGCGCCGACCGTGCCCTGCCTGTCTTCGATCTGGCACAGGAAATGGGCGTTGGGGCCGACGGATCTGATTTTGGGGGCGTGGGCGACAAGCCCGTCGGTTGCCATCAGGCGATCAATATCCCCGTCATGCATCATCGACCAGCGGCCGATATCGAACCCGTCATAGGCGGCCTCAAAATTCGGCCATTTGTTTTCAATCACCTTCCAGCTAAACCCTGCCTGAAACACGCACATGGTCATCGCCGATAACCATCGGTCCGCTGGAATGTCGCGGATTTCATTCGGGGTTTTGGGGGTGATCAGCCGGGATTGAACGGCATCCATGCCGCCCTTTTGCGCAGCCGTTTCGGCGATGATATCGGAAAACGCACGTAACGCCATGCAGGTAAACCCTGATCAGCTTTTGACGGCAACTCGCGCTGGCTCGCGGCCATGGCGTTCAAGAACCCAGCTTTCAAAGGTTGCGGCGGGCAACGGTTTGGCAAACAGGAAGCCCTGAATGAAGTCGCATCCCTTGTCGCGCAGATATTCGTGCTGTTCGACTTCTTCCACACCTTCGGCGACGACTTCAAGGTTAAGGCTGTGACCCAATCCGATCACCGCATCGACAATCGCCTTGTCATCCATATCGACATGGATGTCGTTGACAAATGACCGGTCGATCTTGATCGAGGAAACCGGGAAACGTTTCAGATAGTTCAGCGAGGAATAACCGGTACCGAAATCGTCAATCGCGATGCGCACGCCAAGGGCCTTAAGCTCGTTCAAGGTCGAAACGGCTTTTTCCGGGTTGTTCATCAGGATCGATTCCGTGATTTCAAGTTCCAGCGTGCCATCGGGCAGGCGGGTCTGATCCATGATCTGGGTGACGGAACTGACCAGTTCGGCGTCCTGGAACTGTGCCGGTGACAGGTTTACCGCAATGCGAAGCCCCGGCAAGGTGGTTTCACGCCAGATTTGCGTCTGTTTGCAGGCCTTGTCCAGAACCCACGCACCCAGTCGGTTGATCAGGCCGCATTCCTCGGCCACCGAAATAAACTCGCCCGGCAGGATCATGCCACGATCCGGGTGGTGCCAGCGTACCAGCGCCTCTGCCCCGACGACCTTTTCGGTGCGGCAATCGATTTTCGGCTGATAGTAAAGTTCAAGCTGGTCATATTCGAGCGCGTTGCGCAGATCTTCTTCGATCGTTTTGCGTTCCTTGACCCTCTCGTGCATCGACGGCAGGAAGAAGCGGTAATTGTTGCGCCCTTCGGCCTTGGCGGCATACATCGCCATATCGGCGTTTTTGACCAGCTGTTCGGGGTTTTCACCGTCTTCCGGGAACAGTGTGATGCCGACACTGGCCGTCGAATGCAGGCGGATGCCACGGCAATCGAACGGCTGGCAAAGTTCGTCGATGATGCGCTGGGCAAGGGCGATGGTGTCTTCGATGTTCTGCACATCCGTCTGGATGATGGCGAATTCATCGCCGCCAAGGCGGGCGGCGGTATCGGAATCACGGATGATCCGCGACAGGCGCTGCCCCATTTCCTGAATCATCAGATCGCCAACGTCATGGCCAAAGTGATCATTGATGTCCTTGAACCGGTCAAGGTCGACAAACAGGACCGTGACCCCGCGCTGGAACCGGCGGGCGGACAGCAATGCCTGACGCAGGCGATCCAGGAACAGGGTACGGTTCGGCAGGCTGGTCAGCACGTCATGCACGGCCAGATGGCGCATGCGGGCTTCGGTCTGTTTGCGTTCGGTAATGTCGGTATAGGTCGCGACGTAACCGCCGCCGGGCATCGGGTTATGATCAACCTGAACGACCCGGCCATTCGGGCGGGTGCGTTCCATGCGATACGGTTCGCGACGGCGCGCAATCGCGACACGGTCGGAAATCAGCGCCTGAATGCTGACATCGCCATATTCGCCGCGTTCGGCGTTGAAACGCAGAATATCGGAAAGCGGCGTGCCTTCCTTGACCAGATCACGCGGCAGGTTCAGCAATTCGATATAACGTTCGTTCCAGACCATCAGGTTGAGGTCCTGATCGAACAGGCATATCCCCTGACCGATATTGTGAAGGGTCGCTTCGAGAAGGGCCTGTTTGCGCTGGGCTTCTTCCTGTGCCTGTCCCTGCAGGGCGACCATTTCGTTATATTCACGGATCAGAAGGCCCAGTTCGTCCGCACTGTTCCATTCCACCGGGCGGCGCAGACGACCATGTTTGGTCATGCGGATGGAATGCAAAAGCCGGTTCAGCGGTTCCTTGATCGAACGCTTGTTCGCGATCAGGAGGCTTGCAGCCACAACCGCAATCAGCAAACCGAACAGGATCATGTCGATCACCATCCGGCGGAACAGCAAATCCTGAACGCGTGCTTCTGTGAAATAGATCACCAGTTCGCCGACGTCATGGCGGACATTATTGCGTTCAAAGAACACGCGCCGCGACAGACGCAGGGTGTCGTTCAACTCGGATTGGGATACGCCGGTATGGGCAAATTCGGTGCCATCGGCGCCCAAGGCCTGCACGGCGACAATGTCGCGGTCCCGGCTCATGGCGTTCAGGGCTGATTCGATGTTGTCGACATCAAGATACCAGAAAGGTGTCGCCAGAACGCGGGCATTGATATCGGCGGTTTGTTCGATTTTTTCGTTCAGATCATCGCGCAGCACCGTATAGCTGACGTATCCGAAGACAACGAACAGGGCGAGGGAGAACAAGGAAACCAGCGGCAGCGCGATGAAAAGCAATCGGCTGCTAAGCGACTTCCGTTGTAAAAAGCCGTACGATCCGCGCGACAAGCGTATTTCTCCTCGGCACCCACTATCGACTAGTTAATTGCAACCATACTCGACCTTCGGGTGGGCTCCAATACCCCTAAGACTGTTCTTACTCAATCTGGAAGTCAGTCCAAAAGCAAGTTTGATTTCATTTTTTTCATATAGTGTTCACAAAAACTGTCCCGGCCCATCTACTTTGGATCGAAGTCCAGCAGCTTCAAGGACTTGTCCGCCAAGTTTATTTTGGTACGGCCTGTCGGGCGAGCTCGTCGCATCGTTCGTTTTCGGGGTGTCCGGCATGTCCTTTGACCCAGTGCCATTCAACTTTATGAGGTTTCAGGGCGTCCAGAAGCCGTTGCCAAAGCTCGACATTTTTGACCGGTTTCTTGTCTGCGGTCTTCCATCCGCGTTTTTGCCATCCCCAAATCCACTTGGTTATGCCGTCCCGCACATAGCTGCTGTCGGTATAAATGTCGATGACGCAGGGGCGTTTCAATGCTTCAAGCGCACTGATGGCGGCCATCATTTCCATACGGTTGTTGGTGGTTTCAGGATCGCCGCCCGACATTTCCTTTTCCACGCCATTAAATCGCAGGATCGCGCCCCAGCCACCGGGGCCGGGATTGCCGCTGCACGCGCCATCGGTGTAAATTTCGACGCGTTTGTCGCCAGTTCCGGTCATGTAATTCTATTCCTCGCCCAGGCCATAGGCGCTGGCACTGTCGATGCGTTGATGGAAACGCAGTTTATTGATGTATTCGCGCGGATTTTTCGGTGTGACCAGCGCGTCCTTGGGCGTGTTGATCCAGTCATAAAGACGGGTCAGCAGGAACCGCAACGAGGCCCCGCGCGCAAGGATCGGAAGGGCGGCCAGTTCATCATCGGACAATGCGCGCACCTTGCCATAGCTGGATAGCAGGTTGCGGGCCTTGGTGACGTTAAAGCTGTTATCGGGTTCGAAGCACCAGGCATTCATGCAGATCGCAATGTCATAAGCCAGCAGATCATTGCACGCGAAATAGAAATCAATCAGGCCGGATACGTCGTCCTTGCCGGGGAAGAAGAACACGTTATCGGGAAACAGGTCGGCATGGATCACACCCGCAGGCAACTGATGGGGCCAGTTTGCTTCAAGAAAGGCCAGTTCATCCTCGATCAGTTTTTCAAGGCCGGGCTGAACGCCGTCGGCATCGGCACGGCAGCTTTCAAACAGCGGACGCCATCCCTTCACACTCAGCGCATTGCCAAGATACATTTCGAAATCCTGACCGGCGGTATGCAATTGCGCCAGTGCGGCACCAAGACCCGTGCAGTGATGGGGCATGATCCGGCGTGGCGACATGCCGTTCAGGAAGGATGTGATGGCGGCCGGACGTCCGCAAAGGCGACGCAACGCAACCCCGTCCCTGCCGTGGATCGGGGTCGGGCAGTTCAGCCCCTTGGCCGACAGATGATTCATCAGGCCCAGATAGAACGGCAGATCATCCGGGTTCACACGCTTTTCATACAGGGTCAGGATAAAGGATGCCTGATCGGTCTGAAGCAGGAAGTTGGTGTTTTCGACACCCTCGGCGATGCCTTTGAACGAAATCACGTTGCCGATATCGTATTCGGCGACAAAACGGGCGATATCTTCGTCAGAAACGTCGGTATAGACGGCCATGGGATATCCGGATTTCCTGCATCAGAGCGGGGTTAGCTGGCAAGCTGACGGGGCAGCTTGAAGGTGACGTTTTCATTGGTCAAAGTCAGGGTTTCGACCGTGACGTTATAACGTTCGCGGCAGGCATCAATGACTTCCTCGACCAGAATTTCCGGGGCGGATGCGCCTGCGGTAATGCCAAGGGTCGAAATGCCTTCAAGCTTGGACCAGTCGATATCTCTGGCGCGTTCGACTAGAACCGAGCGGTCACATCCTTCGCGTTTCGCGACTTCGACCAGACGGTTCGAGTTCGACGAGTTCGGCGCGCCCAGAACCAGAATGGCATCGGCATCGGTTGCGATCAGCTTGACCGCGTGCTGGCGGTTGGTGGTCGCATAGCAGATGTCTTCTTTCTTCGGGACCTCGATCGCGGGGAAGCGGCTTTGCAGGATCGAGATGATCCTGGCCGTATCATCCAGCGACAGGGTGGTCTGGGTCACAAAGGCAAGGTTTTCGGGGTTTTCGACCTGAAGGTTTTCGGCGTCTTCTTCGGTTTCAATCAGGGTCATGCTGCCCGGTGGCAACTGGCCCATGGTGCCGATGACTTCGGGATGCCCGGCATGGCCGATCAGAAGGATATGCTTGCCATCGGCATGGTGGCGTTCCGCACCGCGATGGACCTTGGAGACCAGCGGGCAGGTCGCATCAAGATATTCAAGCTGGCGGTTTTCGGCGGCTTCGGGCACCGATTTCGGCACCCCGTGGGCGGAAAAGATCACCGGAACCCCGTCGGGAACACCGTCAAGTTCGTCGACAAAAACCGCCCCCATGTCGCGCAGGCGGTCGACCACGAATTTGTTGTGGACGATTTCGTGGCGGACATAGACCGGCGCGCCGTACTTCACCAGCGCCTTTTCGACGATCTCGATCGCACGATCCACGCCAGCACAGAAACCGCGCGGGTTGGCAAGGATGATCCGAAGGTCGGCTTTGTCAGACATGATACGGGTCCGAATGTTCATGATGCGCGACACCAGCCGCGCGATTATTCAAGTGTCTTCGTTACATAACCCGCCAGCACCGGACGTGCAATGACAGACACCGTGTAAAACTGTGCAAAGATGGATGTGGATGCATGTATTGGTGGCAATTGTTGTGAATGCACTGATTTCAAACGGAAGCGGGTTGTGTCGCCATATCGGAGCGAATAGACTGCGCGAGGCTGTGCCCGGATGGGGCATGACAGCGAATTTGACCAGTTCCATAGAGGCTTGGATGACGATTGCGAACGGACTGCGGCGTATTTGTGCATTGGGTTTGGTGTCGTTTGCCGGTTTTCTGGCAGCGTGCGGCACGTTCGAAGAACCGCCGGTCCCGGCATGCCCGCGGGCCTTTTTGCCCAATGATACCGCCCGTCTGGTGCAGTTCAATGGTCAGGGCAAAGATCTGACCGATGTGATCCTTGAAGCCGAATTTGGCGGATATCTGGGCGATTGCGGTTATGACCTTGATGACAAGGTTCTGAACGTCGTCATCAGCCCGATCATCAATGCCGAACTGGGCCCGGCAGCACAGGGGCGCAACGCAAAACTCCAGTATTTTGTAGCCCTTAAGGACCCGTCCGGCGAGTTTATCCAGAAAAATCTGTTTGATGTTCAGATGGCGTTTCCGAGCAACCTGAACCTGGCGCGGTATCGCGACGAGCAGGTGACCCTGAACGTGCCGCTGGATGATGTCTGGGCCGGACCGGACTATGAAATCTATCTTGGTTTCCAGCTGAGTGCCGATCAGCTTGATTACAATCGTCGCTTCGGAAAAAATTAATAATCCGGCCTATTATTCATTTTTAGTGAATAATCAAATCCCGCCCGCATCGCGTGGCGGGATTTTCGTTTTTGGACAAAAGTTCGTTTTCGGTAATCCTCATACAAAATAATTGCAATTTGCCGGAGGAGCAAAAAAACGGCTTTTAATCCTCATACCAATGGGTGGGGTCGCAAGGATGTGATTTTTGGGGCTGGTCTGGTCGGATTCAAATCCGTATAAGGGGGCATACCCAAATGATCCCCGTGGGAGAGTGCCACGGTCTTGATCGATGTGCGAGATTGCATCGATAGGGATTGCGCGGACGCCGAAGGAGCAACCACCCCGGAAACTCTCAGGCAAACGGACCGCGGGGAGATGGGACTCTGGAAAGCAGGCGGCATCGGAAATCGATGTGCGTCTCGCCGAAGATGTAAGCAGACCGGTGTCCAAACCGGCTGTGATTCTTTCAGGCTCCAAGACAGAGGGGGACGTGGTTGGCCATTGGTCGGCTATGTTTCGCAACGCCTGTCTGGAGACCTTGATGGCCGATCATCAAACCGAACTGCTGAAAACCGCCCTTTATGATTTGCATGTCGAACTGGGTGCCAAGATGGTGCCGTTTGCCGGTTATGGCATGCCGGTGCAATATCCGCTGGGCGTTATGGGCGAACATCTGCATACCCGCGCGAAGGCCGGTCTGTTTGACGTTTCGCATATGGGGCAGGTTCGCCTGACCGGCGAACATCGCGTGGCCGAGCTTGAAAAGCTGGTGCCCGGCGATATCGCGATCCTGAAACCCGGCCGCACCCGTTATTCCGCATTCACCAATGACGATGGCACGATCCTTGATGACCTGATGATCACCAATGCGGGTGACAGCCTGTTTCTGGTGATCAATGCGGCGTGCAAGGATGATGACATTGTCCATATGCGGGCCAATTTGGATAACGGTGTCAACCTGATCGAGATTGATGACCGTGCATTGATGGCATTGCAGGGACCGGAGGCCGCCCGCGTGCTGGCACGGTTTGCACCGTCGGTTGCCGAGATGAAATTCATGAGCTTTGCCGAGATCGATATTGCCGGTATCGCGTGCTTTGTCACCCGGTCGGGTTATACCGGCGAGGACGGGTACGAGATTTCCGTGCCGAACGAGCGTGCCGAAGAACTGGCGCGCAAGCTTCTGGCCGAGGAAGAGGTCGAGGCGATTGGCCTTGGCGCGCGCGATTCGCTGCGCCTTGAAGCGGGTCTTTGCCTGTATGGCAACGATATCGACACCACGACCACCCCGGTTGAAGGGGACCTTAACTGGATCATCAACAAGCGTCGCCGTGAAGAAGGCGGGTTCAAGGGATCAGACATCATCCTTGATCAGCTTGCCAACGGGGCGGACCGCAAACGTGTCGGGATCAAACCCGAAGGCAAGGCCCCGGCGCGCGAACACACACCTATTCTGAACAGTGACGGTGAAGAAATCGGCGAAATCACCAGTGGTGGTTTCGGCCCGACCGTGGATGGCCCGATTGCAATGGGGTATGTTGCAATTGAATTTGCCGCCCCGGGAACCAAAGTCGATCTGATGGTGCGCGGCAAGGCCCGCCCGGCGGAAATCGTCGAGCTGCCGTTTGCGGCCCACCGTTATTATCGCGGCTGATCGCCAGAAAAAAAAGAGTTCGGGCAGCGATCTGCGGCCCGCAAAAGATACCGAGATTTTAGAGACAACTGATCTTACAGGGACGATTACAATGGTTAAAAAATTCTCGCAGGAACATGAATGGGTTGATTTCGAAGACGGTGTCGCGACCGTTGGCATTACCGATTATGCCCAGCAGTCGCTTGGCGATATCGTTTATGTCGAACTGCCGGAAGTCGGCAAGAAACTGGTCAAGGACGGCGATGCGGCGGTTGTTGAATCGGTCAAGGCCGCCAGCGACGTTTATGCCCCGCTTGATGGCGTGGTTGTCGAAGCCAATGAAGACCTTGATGTCAATCCGGCACTGGTCAACGAATCCCCGGAAGCCGACGGCTGGTTCTTCCGCATGGAACTTTCCGATGAGTCCCAGCTTGACGAGCTGATGGACGAAGCCGCGTATAAAGACTTTGTCGAAGGCCTTTAAGACATGCGTTATCTTCCGCTAACCAAGGCGGATCGCGCCTCGATGCTTGAAACCATCGGGGCAAAGTCCGTTGACGAATTATACAGCGACGTGCCCGAAGGCGCGCTGCTGTCCGAGCCGGTCGATCTGCCCCATCATCTGGGCGAATTGCAGGTCGAACGCGACATGGCGAAACTGGCCGCCAAAAACATGGGCACGGCCAGCGTGCCGAGCTTTCTGGGGGCGGGGGCGTATCGCCACCATGTTCCGGCCACGGTCGATTACATCATCCAGCGTGGTGAATTCCTGACGGCCTATACCCCCTATCAGCCGGAAATCGCACAGGGTACGTTGCAGTATCTGTTCGAATTCCAGACGCAGGTGGCATCGATCACCGGCATGGATGTGGCAAACGCATCGATGTGGGACGGGGCAACGTCATGTGCGGAGGCTGTTCTGATGGCGTGCCGCGCAACGCGGCGCAAGAAAGCGGTTCTGTCGGGTGGTCTGCATCCGCATTACCGTGAAGTCACGGAAACCTATTGCCAGTATAGCGATACCGAAGTTGCCGGTCGTGACGGGCACCCGGAAAAGCAGGCAACCGCCGACGAGCTTGACGATCTGATTGATGATCAGACCGCCTGCGTCGTGGTCCAGTACCCGGACGTTTTCGGCCGTGTTCAGGACCACACGAAGCTGGCGGACGCGTGCCATGCCAAGGGTGCGCTTCTGATTGTTGTCTTTACCGAGGCCATGGCCTTTGGTGCGGTCAAATCACCGGGCAGCTTTGGCGCGGATATCGTCTGCGGCGAAGGCCAGTCGATTGGTAACAACCTGAACTATGGCGGGCCGTATGTTGGTCTGTTTGCGACGACCAGCAAACTGGTACGCCAGATGCCCGGTCGCCTGTGTGGTGAAACGGTCGATCAGGACGGCAAGCGCGGTTTTGTTCTGACGCTTTCGACCCGTGAACAGCATATCCGCCGCGAGAAGGCGACATCGAACATCTGCACCAATTCCGGTCTGTGTTCGTTGGCCTTTACGGTGCATATGAGCCTTCTGGGGGAAGACGGTTATCGTGGTGTGGCGATGCTTAACCATGAAACCGCGTGCAAGACCGCCGATGCGATCAACGCGGTCAATGGTGCGGAAGTTGTCAATGACAGCTTCTTTAACGAGTTCACCGTCAAGCTGGCCAAACCGGCAGCAGAGGTGGTCGAGGCACTGGTTGGCAAGGGTATCCTTGGCGGCGTTCCGTTGTCGCGCCTGTACCCGAACCGCGACGATCTGGGCAATTACATGCTGGTGGCGGCGACCGAAACCAACACCGACGAAGACATCGCGGACCTTGCGTCTGCATTGAAGGAGGTGCTGGCATGAGCTTTACCACCCATACCGGCAACCGCGGCCTTGTTCTTGAGGAAAAGCTGATTTTCGAACAGGGTGAACCCGGTCGTACCGGTGTTGACCTTCCGAAGCCAGCAGGCATCAAATCACGCCTTGGCGGTCTTGATCGCGATAGCGATGTCGGTCTTCCGGGCCTGTCCGAGCCGCAGGTGGTGCGTCATTTCACGCGCCTGTCGCAGAAAAACTTTGGCATTGATTCCGGCTTTTTCCCGCTGGGTTCGTGCACGATGAAACACAATCCGCGCCTGAACGAAAAGGTTGCGCGTATGCCCGGTCTTGCCGACCTGCATCCGATGCAGCCCGAAAGCACGGTTCAGGGGGCGCTTGAACTGATTGACAGTTGCGCGCACTGGCTGCTGGTTCTGACCGGGATGCCTGCGGTTTCCATGTCGCCGGCCGCCGGCGCACAGGGCGAGCTTTGCGGCATGATGGCGATCCGTGCGGCGCTTGATGCGCGCGGTGAAAACCGTCGTCGTGTTCTGGTGCCGGAATCAGCACACGGGACCAACCCGGCAACGGCTGCGGCATGTGGTTTCACGGTTGATTCGATCCCGGCCACCGAAGATGGCCGTGTTGATCTTGCGGCATTCGAAGCCAAGCTTGGCGATGATGTTGCGGGGATCATGCTGACCAACCCGAATACGTGTGGCCTGTTTGAACGTGACGTTCGCAAGATTGCCGATCTGGTCCATGCGGCCGGTGGGTATTTCTATTGCGACGGGGCGAACTTCAACGCGATTGTCGGACGGGTGCGCCCCGCCGATCTTGGCATTGATGCAATGCATATCAACCTGCATAAAACCTTTTCGACCCCGCATGGCGGCGGTGGACCGGGTTCGGGTCCGGTTGTGTTTTCCGACGCCCTGGCCCCGTATGCACCGATCCCCTATGTTGTGCGCAAGGGCGAGAAATTCCATCTTGTCGAAACCGCAGACGAGAAGGACGGCAACAAGCCGTTTGGTCGCCTGAAAGGGTTCCATGGCCAGATGGGCATGTTTATTCGTGCGCTGTCTTATATGAAAAGCCATGGCGCGGATGGATTGCGTCAGGCATCGGGCGATGCGGTGCTGAATGCCAACTATCTGCTGGCGCGTCTGAAAGACAAGCTGAGCGTGGCATTCCCCGGCTATTGCATGCATGAAGCGCTGTTTGACGATGATTTCCTGAAAGATACCGGTGTTTCGACGCTGGATCTGGCGAAGGCGATCATCGACGAGGGCTTCCACCCGATGACCATGTATTTCCCGCTGGTGGTTCATGGTGCGCTTTTGATCGAGCCGACGGAAACGGAAACCAAGGAATCGATTGACCAGTTCTGCGACGCGGTTCTGTCATTGGTGGCCAAGGCAGAATCGGGTGATGCGGAATTCTTCAAGAATGCGCCGTATCTGACGCCGCGCCGTCGTCTTGACGAGACGGCGGCAGCAAGAAAGCCGGTTCTGCGCTGGACGCCTGAAACCGCTTGATTTGCAACGCAACATAGCCTTCGGAAACACCCCGATCTTCTGATCGGGGTGTTTTTTTTCAAGGGGTTGTTCTTGAAACCCATTGGACTTGTAGCAATCTGGGCCTTTATACTCGTTCAAAGGTGATCATCACACCGTGGGGGAGATGATCGGGGGAATTGGGATCGGGTGGACAACCCGTTGCCGGAGGATTGAAGTCAGTCATGACACGTCGCGTGCAGAAGGTTTTCACCGCAGAACGCCGTTTGAAAGAACGTTCAGGGGGTGTGGTCGAAGATTGGTCGGATTCCTTTTTCGATCCGACGCTGGAAAGCGGTATCGGTGCGGGGGAAGCACTGCCGTCACCCAAAACGACCGCAACGGCGGATGCGACGGGGATCAATCAGGCCGTTCTGGATGAAATCCGTGCATTGCGTTCCGAAGTCGCCGAGCTTCGCGATGCGGTTCGTGCCGGTGGCACGGTTGATGCGCCCCATCTGGAAAGCCCGGCGAGTGACAGTCCGATGGATGTCCTGCCCGAACCGGTCAGCAGCAATTTCACCCACAGCAATCGTCCGGGGGCCTCAGAGCCCGACCGTGACGACCTCGAACTGATCCGCAAGCAGATCAAGGAAATGAACGAGCATATTCACAAGGCGAAGATGCAGATTGCGTCGCTTCGCCATCCCAAGGCCGAGGATGACCGTCTGGTCAATGCGACCACCGAACTTGATGCGATCATCAAGGATACGGAAATGGCAACGCATACGATCATTGAATCCGCCGAACAGATCGATGATCTGGCGATGACGCTTAAAAATGCGGCGCCGAACGATTTTGTCGCCGACCATGTCGAACAGATCGCGTTTCTGGTCACCAAGATTTTCGAGTCCTGTAACTTCCAGGATATTACCGGACAGCGCATCAACAAGGTGGTTAGAACTCTTGAATTCGTTGAGGAACGGGTTCACAACATGATCCTGATCTGGGGCGAGGATGCCTTTAGCGAGCTGCCGGTTCCCGAAAATGATGACGGAACGCCAAGGAATGAAGATGACGATCTTCTGAATGGTCCGCAGCTTGAAGGCGAGGGCATCAGTCAGGACGACATCGACAAATTGTTTGACTGACTATTCCAAAATGTTCGCGGGATTATTATATTCCAGGTTGAAACCCGGAGTAAGTCTTGCGCCAGAACAAGATATTACGAAATCGCGATCTGTGACCGGTCAACCAAAAGTTTACAGTTTTCCGATATCGTATAGTTCATAAAAACAAAAGCTTGCGTTGGGATGCGTGTGACGGGCAGTTGCGCGCATTTTGGCACGCTTGGAGGATGAAATGGGATTCTGGTCGCTTGGCGGTATGCGCCAGCCAAAGGCACAAGATATCAAATGGCGGAAAAGCCCGCGCGGCGAATATTACCGCCTGTTCATGATTGATGATTTCAGCGAACTGAAGCTCGAGAATGTCGGGGGTGTTTATCTGCTTTGGCACGGCGGCCTGAAGCCGTCATGGCTGGTTGCCGGGGCGACCGAGGATCTTGGTCACAGTTTCCGCGAGCTTTTCCGTGATCGCGATATTCGTGAATATGATAACCGGGGCGGCGTATTCATGAGCTGGTCCCCGATCAAGGCGGATTTCCGGGAAGGTGTGGTGCATTTCATTGCCAAACATACCAACCCGACTTTTGAATGCGACTTTGACAGCAAGTCAGACCCGATTCCGATCCTGCTGCCGCGTTAAGCGTCTGCAGATAAAAGAAAAGCTCCGCAGCGATGCGGAGCTTTTCTGTTTTCAGGCCGTGTCGTTCGGGCGAACCGATCAGAGTTTTCCAAGCACGGTTTCGGCACTTGAAACGTCGAACGCGCCCGGAGCCTCGACCGCGAGGTCGGTGACCTTGCCATCATCGACAATCATGGCAAAACGGTTGGCGCGTTTGCCAAGGCCGCGACCGGTCAGGTCCAGTTCAAGACCGGTTTTGTTGACGAAGGCGAGATCGCCATCGGACAGCATGGTGATGTTTTCACCGGCATTTTCAGACTTTGCCCACGCGTTCATGACAAAGGCGTCGTTCGATGCCAGGCAGACGATTTCATCAACACCCTTTGCCTTGATGGCATCGGCATTGGCAACGAAGCCCGGCAGATGCTTGGCCGAGCAGGTCGGGGTAAAGGCACCCGGTACGGCAAAGACGACGACCTTGCGGCCAGCGAAAAATTCCTTGGTGTTTACGGCTTCGGGGCCGTCAGCGGTTGCGCGGAAAAGGGTAACTTCGGGAAGTGCGCTGCCGACTTCGATGGTCATTGGGGTTTTCTCCGTCATGCGGGGGGCTTGATTGCCGCCCTTGTTCTGGTGATTGGATAGGGCCATCAAACAGCAAAACGGGTTGATCTTCAATCATATCCCGTGATGTTTCGATGGTTTCAAATCTTTGTCATCCGTTCCTGCATTCCAGCAGAGATATGAACCGGGTCAGTTTTTCACAAGGTCAGCCTTGCCCGATGCGCGCGCCAGCGCATCAAGGACTTCCTGTTTACCAAGCAGCTCGGACAACAAAATGCCGTCCCGTGCCTTGGGCCCGAATACCGCATTGAACGGGATGCCATAACGGCCATAGCCAGCAAGATAGCCTGCAATCACCGGATCGGGGCGGGTCCAGTCGCCCTGCATCACAATGACATCATCAGCCGACAGGGCGGTGGCGATCTCGTCGGTTTCAAGGACCAGCTTCTTGTTGACCTGACAACTGACGCACCATTCGGCGGTGATATCGACCAGCACGGTTTTGCCATCGGCAACTTGGCGGGCGATTTCATCCGGGGCGAAGGGTTGCCACGGGAGTTTGCCGGTGACGGCTTCGGTCGCACCCGTGTCGCGCACCGGCGCCTTGGAAAAGCCCGGCGCAAACAGGGCGGCAAGCACGCCCAGTGTTGCCAGTGCGGTAAAGGCAAATTTGCGTTTCTGCACCGTCGTGCGGTGGCGGGCAAACAGAAGGATGCCCGCGATCACAAGGGCGACACCAACCGCAATCGCCCCGCCCATGCCGATCTGAACCGCCAGAACCGACAGCAGCCAGACAGCGGTTCCGGCAAGGGCCACGCCCAGAACCCCT
This sequence comes from uncultured Thalassospira sp., assembly GCA_946885765.1. The sequence goes on along the minus strand of CAMPHD010000016.1, from coordinate 3,249 downwards.
TTGACAAAGCCCATCCAGCGGCTCGGTCTGGGCAGAAGACGGGCAATTTCGGGCCGGGCGGCAATCGCGAGATAAGGAATGGCAAGCCCGATACCCAGCAGGGTGAATATCCAGAAAATGTCAAAGCTGCTTCCGGCCAGCGCGAAACCGACCGCCGTGCCAAGGAACGGGGCCGAACACGGGGTGGCCAGCAGGGTGGCAAACATGCCGGTCAGGAAATGACCGCCAAGGTGGCTTCCCGATTGTTCGCGCGTGGTGATGGCATCATTGGCGGCATTGCCGAGTTCAGCCGGGCCGTTGATTTCAAACAGGCCCCACATATTGAAGGCAAACAGGGCGACGATGATCGTCATCACGGTCAGGAACAGGGGTTGCTGGAACTGAATGCCCCAGCCAATCGTGCCGCCCGCAAGCTTGATGCCGATCAGAACGGCGGCAATCAGCCAGAAGGATGTGATGATGCCCGCCGCACTGGCAAGGAAGCCGCGCCGGGTGGCACTGCGTTCAGTACCTTGTGCCTTCATCGCCGACATGACCTTGATCGAGAGGACCGGGAGGACGCAGGGCATGAAATTCAGGATGAAGCCGCCCAGAAGGGCCAGCGCGCCGATCAGCCACAGGCTGGTGGCGGCGATGCCCGTTGAGGACGTAGACGCAGTCCCCGTTTGGGCTGTGCCAGAACCAGACGGGGAAGCGGCGATCTGGCGGTCCTGTTCGATGGCAAGGGGGCCGGCAATGACGGTGACGATCACGTCATCGCCAATCGTGGTCTGGCCGTCTTTCAGGCCATAGATCGGGATCTGGAATTGCTGTGTGCCGGATGTGTCATCGGTTGCGGTCGGGACCGGCACGCCAAAGCCAAGGCGGACATTGCCTTCGATCAGGATTTCGACCGGATCGGTCGAGGTTTGATCAAGGCCCGATACGGTGACATTGAGAAATGTTTTGTCCTTTTCGCCCGATGTGTCGACCGACTGCCAGATATCGGTGACCGACATTGGCAGGTTATCCCCGCGAAGCGGGACACGGGATGCGAATTTTTCGATGTCATGGGCAAAGCTGCTGATGGCGGCGTTATCGGTATCGGTATCGGTATCGGTGCCGCCCGAAAGGTTTGCCGGGATATCAAGGGTAAGGTGGGCCTGTGCGGGGATGCAGACATCGCTGCAGACCAGATAATTGACATCAAGCGCGATATGGGCGGCCTGTGCGGGATCGGTCACGGGGACATCAATCGGCAGGATGATGTGATCCTTGTAGCCGAATGTTTCCAGCCCAAAGATCGAAAACCGGTGCGGGGCAGGCCAGCGGATTTCGCCATCGCCGATATTGGTTGATCCGGCCCAGTCGAGTTGCGGTGGGAAACCGGCATCACCGGCACTGCGCCAATAGATTTTCCAGTCGGGTTGCAGTTCGAATTCAAGACCAAGGCGGATTTCATCGCGGCCATTGATGGCGTCGCGCGCGCTGAGCAGGCGGACCGATGCGAAATCCTCGTCAACCCGGTTGCTGGCGGCCGTTTGGGCATGCACACCTGCGCCGAGCGGGGCGAGGGCAGCGATAAACAGGCCAAGGGTGACAAGCAAAGACCGGATCACGGTTGGTTCCTTCTGGTTTTCGACACAGGAATGGTGACATTCCGTCTGATGGATATGGCACAAAACCGGGTTTTGTGCCACCGGCTTACCAAGAAGACGATGGCTAATCCCGGTTGATGTTCAAGGCAAGGCACGACTGCGTTACCTGTTCGTGTGGTCCGGCCCCATGATTGCAGGATGCCATGATTTTTATGGCAAAATTCCTGTCGATTGCGTGCCGGGCTTCCTACATGTAAAGCAGTCGCGCGTTTCGTCGTTGATCAATGTCATTTTGCGCGACGTTAGGGTCAGGACCTATTAATTTGTTTGCAATGGTCAATCAGATTTGTGCGGATACGCGAAGCAAAATCGCGGGAAGATGTGCATCTTTCAAGGTTTTGCGACAAAGTAGCCCGTGCAAATCCGATTGATCCGAAGGACAGGTGTTATATTTGCGAACTCCGGCGTCAAATCCCTTGTCCGGGATGCCGACCCGCACGGCGGGCTTTTCCTTGGATTTCGCAAATATAACACCTGCCATTACAATCAAATTAATAGGTCCTGACCCTAAGGCAAAGGTGGCTTTCGGTGGTAATGCGTGACGGATCACGTTAGGCTTGCGTGAGTAACAAAGGAAAAGTTCGGGAATGGGAATTAAAGATCACACTGGCGAATATCTGGAAGGGAAGCTGCTTGTGGCGATGCCGGGCATGCGTGACTCCCGCTTTTCGCAAAGCGTGGTCTATATCTGCGCCCATAACGAGGATGGAGCGATGGGGCTGGTGGTCAACCGGCTGATTGACAGCATCACCTTTCCCGAACTGCTTGAACAGCTTGGCATTGCGCGCCCGGCCCCGACGATTGCCGATATTCAGGTGCATTTCGGCGGCCCGGTTGAAAGCGGGCGCGGGTTTGTTTTGCACAGTACCGATTTTGAAAATGACGAGACATTGCATGTCGATCCCGGTGTATCGGTAACGGCGACGGTGGATATCCTTGAACAGATTGCGCTGGGCGAAGGTCCGAAAAACAGCATTCTGGCGCTTGGTTATGCCGGATGGCACAGCGGGCAGCTTGAAAGTGAAATTCTGGCCAATGGCTGGCTGCATGTTGATGCGGATGCCGACCTTCTGTTTGGCACCGATTGCGAAGACAAATGGGAACGGGCCTTTGCCAAGCTGGGCTTTGCGCCCGAACTTCTGTCAGGTGAGGCGGGCCACGCCTGATTTCCCCGGATTTCTTGCGGGATGACCCGATCATGAAAAAGCCTGCCGTTTCCGGCAGGCTTTGGTGTTTTGGGGACGTTTCAGGCCGGTTGGGTCAATCGAACAGGGCGTCGATTTCTTCCTGCGAGAAAATCTGATCGATTTCGTCCTGGCTGACGCGTTCGACATTTTGCGGTGCGCGGGTGACGGTTTTATCGAGATTGTCCTGACCTTTGGGATCGGCGGGCAGATCGAACTCGCCAAAGTCATCCTCGCCCCAGATTTCGATCACGCGGGTGACGCGTTCCTCGATATATTTCATGGTGTTGACGACTTTGGTGATGCGCTGCCCGGTCAGATCCTGGAAGTTACAGGATTCAAACACCTTGACCACCAGATCGACGATATCGTCGGCCAGCCCCTGCGTGTAGTCATTGCGGAATCCGTCGTCGAAGCTGACGATCACG
>CAMPHD010000015.1 GCA_946885765.1 uncultured Thalassospira sp. | reverse complement strand
ACCTCGGGCAGGCCGAGTTTGGCGGTGGCCGTGGCGATGCGGTAATGGCAACCCAGCGCTACTTCAAGCCCGCCGCCAAGCGCATTGCCGTGGATGGCTGCGATTAGTGGCTTGGTCGATTGTTCGAGTTTGAGGATCAGATCGGGCAGGATCGGGTCCAGCGGCGGTTTGCCAAATTCGGTAACATCGGCCCCGGCGATAAAGGTTGATCCGGCGCAGATCAGGATCGCGGCACGGATCGCGTCATCGCGGTTGACCTGATCCAGCGCATTCCAGATTCCCAGACGGACGGCATGGCTGGTGGCGTTGATCGGCGGGTGATCAATCGTGATGATCGCGATGTCGTTTTCGGTGGTGAGGCTGACGGGCGACATTGTCGACATTATGCGTCCTCCGGCTCAATCGGATGCAGCAGGCAGGCGACCAGATCAGAGGCCGGATCGGCCAGATCGGCGATGACGTCGAAATGGTGTTTGTCGGGGGCCTCGACCGCGCGGGTCGCGGCACCAAGCCCGGTCCAGATATTGGCAAGAAGATCATTCTGGCGGACAAATTCCGGCCTTTCATTCGCGCCGACCCAGCAGGTGATGGAGCATGGCAGATGCGGGCGGGTCAGTGCGGCACTTTCGGTGATTGCTTCGTCCTCGTCGAGTTTCAGAACATCATTCATCGCTGTTTTCAAAAGCGGGCGCAGATCATGCAGGCCGCTGATGGATACTGTGTTTTTGATGCGCGCCTGCGTTGCCGGTGACAGGGGCGAGGATACGCAGTTCATCCGGCTGACCAGATGACCGCCCGCCGAATGGCCGGTCAGGTGAAGGGGACCTGAAATGCGATTGGCAACATGATCAATCGCCGCCCCGATCTGGCGGGTGATTTCCGACAGGCGGGCATCGGGGGCCAAGGTATAGCTTGGCAGACAGACCGCCCAGCCGCGCGCAACGGCCCCGCGTGCCAGATGCGACCATGTCGATTTATCAAACGCTTTCCAATAGCCGCCATGCACGAAGACGACCGTGCCCTTTGGCGTGCCTTCGGGCAGGAACAGGTCGTATTTTTCGCGATCCGTGTTGCCATAGGCCACATCCAGTTCCGCCCGGTTCGATGCCGCCATTTCATCGCGGAAGGCTGCTGCCAGTTTGGCCCACATGCCGGGAAATTCCGCCGCGCCCCTGATATGGTCGCCATTGGCGTATGCGTCGTCCCAGTTGGTGATCATGGTGAATGCCTTCCTTGTCTGACGTCATCTTTGATGATGCGGTTTTATCACGGGGATCGCGAGGGAATCTGCGGATATTGCCGCGGAATGCAACGCTTTTTCCCTGTTTTTCCCTGCTTCCACATCACCCTGTTTTCGTGATTCTAGGGGATAATCCCGATATTTCAAACTCAAATATTTTATGCTTGAAATAAATGTCGGGCAGGCGTACCGTTTTTGAAGTTTCCCAAAACAACCGGGGCAAAGACCCCCATATCAAGAAGGGAAAATCAGGTGAGAGTAGCTTGTTTGGGTGGCGGTCCTGCGGGGCTTTATTTTGCGATTTCGATGAAATTGCGCGATCCCGGCCATGAGGTCGTGGTGATCGAGCGTAACAAGCCCGATGACACGTTTGGCTGGGGCGTTGTCCTGTCGGACGAGACGCTGACCAATCTGGCGCAGAACGATGCCAAAAGTGCCGAAGCGATCCGGGCGCATTTTTCATACTGGGATGATGTGGCCGTTCAGTATCGCGGCGAAAAAACCGTATCGACCGGACATGGTTTTTGCGGCATCGGGCGCAAGCAGCTTTTGATCCTGTTGCAGCAGCGCGCCCGCGAGTTGGGTGTTGAGCTCCGGTTCGAGACCGAGGCGGAAAGTGCCGCGCATTACGCCCGCGAATTTGATCTTGTGGTCGCAGCCGACGGGCTTAATTCCAGAACCCGCACCGAGTTTGCCGATAAATTCCAGCCCGATATCGATACGCGGAAATGCAAGTTTGTCTGGCTGGGCACGCATCAGAAATTCGATGATGCCTTTACCTTTATTTTCGAGGAAACCGACAAGGGCTGGGTCTGGGCGCACGCCTATCAGTTTGATGACAAGACCGCGACCTTTATCGTCGAATGTTCGCAGGAAACCTGGGACGCCTATGGTTTTGGCGACATGACCAAGGAAGAGTCGATCGCGGCCTGCGAGGAAATATTCAAGGATCATCTGGGCGGTCATGCGTTGATCAGCAATGCGCATCATGTGCGCGGTTCGGCGTGGTTGAGCTTCCCAAGGGTTCTGTGCAAAACATGGTCGCATGAGAATATCGTGCTGATGGGCGATGCGGCGGCGACCGCGCATTTTTCCATCGGATCGGGCACCAAACTGGCGCTTGAAAGTGCCATCGGGCTTGCCAATTACCTGCATTCCGAGGCCGATTTGCCATCCGCCTTTGCCAAATATGAAGACGAACGCCGGTTAGAGGTTTTGCGCCTGCAATCAGCGGCACGCAATTCAATGGAATGGTTCGAGGAGATCGAGCGGTATTTCCATTTCGATCCGGTGCAGTTCACCTATTCCCTTTTGACCAGATCGCAGCGCATCAGCCATGAGAACCTTCGGATGCGCGATGCCAAGTGGCTTAAGGATGCCGAAGGATGGTTCCAGCGCAAGGCGGGTATTCCGGCAAATGATCCGGTGAATGATGAAATCCGTCATCCGATGTTCGTGCCGTTTACATTGCGTGACATGAAGTTGAAAAACCGCATCGTGGTGTCGCCGATGGCGCAGTACAAGGCGGTGGATGGCTGCCCGACCGACTGGCATCTGGTGCATTATGCGGAGCGCGCCAAGGGTGGTGCGGGGCTGGTTTATACCGAAATGACCTGCGTTTCCGACACGGGGCGCATCACGCCGGGTTGCCCCGGTTTTTACGCGCCATCGCATGAGGCGGCATGGAAACGGATTACCGATTTTGTGCATTCCGAAACGGATGCCAAAATCTGCGCGCAGATCGGCCATTCCGGGCGCAAGGGTTCGACCCAGCTTGGCTGGGAAGAAATGGATGCGCCGCTGAAATCGGGTAACTGGCCGATCATGTCGGCATCCGACATTGCGTGGTCCGATCGTAACCAGACGCCAAAACCGATGACGCGCGATGATATGGATAGGGTGCGGGGTCAGTTCGTTGCAGCCGCCGAAATGGCGGATCGGGCGGGATTTGACATGATCGAGGTCCATGCAGCACACGGTTATCTTCTGTCATCCTTCATCAGCCCGGTCAGCAATACGCGCGGTGATGAATATGGCGGGTCGCTTGAAAACCGGATGCGTTATCCGTTGGAAGTGATTGATGCGGTGCGTGCCGCATGGCCGGCGCACAAGCCGTTGTCGGTGCGTATTTCGGCCAATGACTGGGTCGGTGATGAGGGCGTGACGCCCGAAGAAGCGGTCGAGATCGCGCGGATGTTGCAGGCCCATGATGTCGATATCTGTGACGTGTCAGCAGGCCAGACGACGAAGGCCGCGCGCCCCGTCTATGGCCGCATGTTCCAGACGCCGTTTTCCGACCGGATCCGGAACGAGGCGCATATGGCGACCATGGCGGTTGGCAATATTTACGAACCCGATCATGTCAATTCGATCCTGATGGCGGGACGGGCGGACCTTGTCTGCCTTGCGCGGCCGCATCTGGCCGATCCGTACTGGACGCTGCATGCGGCAGCCGGGCTTGGCAACCGGACGGAAAACTGGCCGGAACCGTATTATGCCGGGCGGGATCAGATGTGGCGTCTGGCGGAACGATCCGACGTCATGACCGGGAAGGTGTAACCCATGGGAAACCTTGCCATCCAGACAGCATTGATTACCGGCGGCGGGACGGGTGTGGGGGCCGTCATGGCCCGTATGCTCGCCGATGCCGGGGTGAAGGTCGCGGTATCAGGCCGCAGGCCCGAGATGCTGGCCGAGGTGGCAAAACATCCCAATATCACCGCCATTCCCGCCGATGTGACGGACGAGGCATCGGTGCGTGCGATGTTTGGCACATTCTGCGATGTGATCGGCGCGCCCGATCTGGTGATTGCCAATGCGGGCATGGCCGAAAGCGCGCCATTTGGCAAAACATCCATCGATCTGTGGAAGCGTACGATGGAAGTCAACCTGACCGGCACGTTTTTGACGTTCCGCGAGGGATTGAACGTGATGGACCGCGCCAAGCCGGGGCGGTTGATTTCGATTGCATCGACGGCGGGGCTTAAGGGTTATGCCTATGTCACGGCATACTGTGCGGCGAAACATGCCGTCATCGGGCTTGTCAAAAGCCTTGCGACCGAGCTGGCATCAACGCCGATCACGGTCAATGCGGTGTGCCCCGGTTTCATGGAAACGCCGATGCTTGAACAATCGGTTGCCAATATCGTTGCGAAAACCGGCATGAGTGCGGAAGACGCACGCGCAAGCCTTGCGAAGATCAATCCGCAGAACCGGTTGATCGCGCCCGAAGAAGTTGCCCAGACCGTGATGTGGCTGGCAAGCAGCCAGGCCGCATCAATCACCGGACAGGCGATTTCGGTATCGGGAGGAGAGATATGAATATGGATAAAACAGTCCGCGACCCCGATATGCCGCATAATGAAACATCCGATATCTCAAAGGCGCGCCTTAGGGCGTGGCTTCAGGTTTTACGCGTGTCGCGCAAGATCGAGGGCGAGCTTCGCGAGAAGATGCGCCTTGAATTCGGGTCCACCCTGCCGCGCTTTGACGTGATGGCGGCGCTTTACCGATCCCGCGACGGGATGCGCATGAGCGAGCTTTCAAGTGCGTTGATGGTATCGAACGGCAATGTCACGGGGATTGTTGACCGGCTTGTCACCGAGGGGATGCTGGTGCGCGTGCCGGTTAAAAATGATCGCCGGGCATCGATCGTGCGCCTGACGGAAGCGGGCGAGAAGGATTTTGCCGAGCGGGCCCTTGTGCATGAAGGCTGGGTGTCCGAGCTGTTTTCCGATCTGTCGGCCCATGATGCCGATGCCCTGATCCGTATCCTTCGGACTGTTTATCATCATAACGAGGCGCACCATGACTAAGATGGCAAACATCACGCCAAAGCATTTCAACTGGCGCATGGAAGGCGATGTTGCGGTCATTTCGCTGGATCGGCCGGAACGCAAAAATCCGCTGACATTCGAGAGTTATGCCGAGCTTCGCGATACGTTCCGCGATCTGGTTTATGCCGATGATATCAAGGCGGTGGTGTTCGGATCGAACGGGGGCAATTTCTGTTCGGGCGGGGACGTGCATGACATTATCGGCCCGCTGATCGACAAGGACATGAAGGGGCTTTTAGAGTTTACCCGCATGACCGGCGATCTGGTCAAATCGATCATTGGCTGTGGCAAGCCGGTGATTGCGGCGGTGGACGGCATTTGCGTTGGTGCCGGGGCGATCATTGCCATGGCATCGGATTTGCGCATTGCGACCCCGGTTTCGAAAACCGCATTTCTGTTTACCCGTGTCGGACTTGCGGGTTGTGACATGGGGGCATGTGCGATCCTGCCGCGTATCATCGGGCAGGGCCGGGCGGCCGAACTTCTTTATACCGGGCGTTCCATGAGTGCCGATGAGGGCGAGCGGTGGGGCTTTTATAACCGGCTGGTCGAGGGGGATGTTCTGGAGGCCGAGGCGATTGCATTGGCAACCCGGATTTCCGAAGGCCCGAATTTCGGTCACATGATGACGAAAACCATGCTGGCGCAGGAATGGAATATGGGGATCGAGCAGGCGATTGAGGCCGAAGCGCAGGCGCAGGCGATCTGCATGCAGACCGAGGATTTCAATCGCGCCTACAAGGCATTTGTCGCCAAGGAAAAACCGGTGTTCGAGGGGAACTGATGGCTGATACGTCCTATCTTGACTGGCCGTTTTTCGAAGACCGGCACCGCGACCTTGCCGCACGGCTTGATGCGTGGGCGGCGGCCAATCTTGATGGTATCGATCATCATGATGTCGATGCGGCGTGCCGTGACCTTGTGGCGCGGCTTAACGATGGCGGGTGGTTGAACCATGCCGCCATTGACCCGGATGAGGATGGCGCGAAGCTTGACGTCCGGTCGCTTTGCCTGATCCGTGAGACGCTGGCGCGTTATGACGGGCTGGCCGATTTTGCCTTTGCCATGCAGGGGCTTGGCAGCGGGGCGGTTTCGCTGTTTGGTACAAAGGCACAGCGGGCGGATATCCTGCCGAAAGTCCGTTCGGGCAAGGCGATTGCGGCCTTTGCCCTGACCGAACCGCAATCGGGGTCGGATGTTGCCAATATCGCGCTGGAAGCCCGCGCCGATGGCAGCGATTTTGTCCTGAATGGCGAGAAGACCTGGATTTCCAATGGCGGGATCGCCGATTTTTACTGCGTGTTTGCCCGTACCGGCGAGGCACCGGGGGCCAAGGGGCTTTCGGCGTTTCTGGTGCCCGCCAACACACCGGGTCTTTCGATTGCCGAGCGGCTGGAAACCATTGCACCGCATCCCTTGGCGCGATTGAAATTCAGCGATTGCCGCATTCCGGCGACCGCACTCATTGGCCTTCCGGGTGAAGGGTTCAAGATCGCGATGTCGGTTCTGGACGTGTTCCGGTCGACTGTTGCCGCCGCCGCACTCGGCTTTGCCCGTCGTGCGCTTGACGAGACCATTAATCGCGTTCAGTCCCGCGAACTGTTTGGTGCGCCGTTGTTTGATTTGCAGATGGTGCAGGGGCATGTGGCCGACATGGCGCTTGATGTTGATGCCAGTGCGCTTCTGGTTTATCGCGCCGCGTGGCTTAAGGATAGCGGGGCTTCGCGGGTATCGCGCGAGGCCGCGATGGCAAAACTTTATTCAACCGATCATGCCCAAACCGTCATCGACAAGGCGGTGCAAATACATGGCGGCGATGGTGTGCGTTCTGGGCACATCGTTGAAACGCTGTATCGGGAAATTCGTGCCCTTCGGATTTATGAAGGCGCGTCAGACGTCCAAAAAATAATCATTGCACGGCAAACGCTGGCACAAAAATAGCTGTATCAGGGGCTTAACCATGTCGCACGTTCTGGGTCCAACCGCACATAGCGATACGTTCGCAAGGGACAATCTGCCACCGGTCGAAAGTTGGCCGGAATTCAACCTCGAAAAGTTTCAGTATCCCGAATATCTCAATGCCGGGGTCGAGCTGACCGACCGACTGGTCGAACAGGGATTTGGCGATAATACCGCATTGATCGGCAATGGCCGCCAGCGGACATACAAGGAACTGTCCGACTGGACCAACCGCATTGCCCATGCGCTGGCCGAGGATTACGGGGTCAAGCCCGGCAACCGGGTTTTGATCCGGTCGGCCAATAATCCGGCGATGGTGGCCTGCTGGCTGGCGGCGACCAAGGCGGGGGCGGTTGTGGTCAATACCATGCCGATGCTGCGTGCCGGTGAACTGGCCCAGATCGTTGACAAGGCCGAGATCGAATTTGCCCTTTGCGATACGCGGCTGATGGATGAGCTGGTGGCGTGTGCGAAGGACAGCAGGTTCCTTAAGAAGGTGATCGGCTTTGACGGTACGGCCAATCATGACGCCGAACTGGATCGCATCGCGCTGACCAAATCGGTGAAATATGAGGCGGTCAAGACCGGGCGCGATGATGTTGCGTTGCTGGGCTTTACATCTGGCACCACGGGGGAGCCCAAGGCGACGATGCATTTCCATCGTGATCTTCTGATCATTGCCGATGGCTATGCCAAGGAAGTCCTGAATGTGACGCCCGATGACGTGTTTGTCGGATCGCCGCCCTTGGCCTTTACCTTCGGGCTTGGCGGGTTGGCTGTGTTCCCATTGCGCTTCGGGGCGACGGCGACGCTGCTTGAAAAGGCATCGCCGCCCAACATGATCGAGATTATCGAGACCTATAAGGCAACCGTGTGCTTTACCGCGCCGACCGCATATCGGGCGATGCTGGCCGCGATGGATGGCGGGGCGGATTTATCGTCGCTGCGCGCTGCGGTTTCGGCGGGCGAAACATTGCCAGCCCCGGTTTACAAGGCATGGATGGACAAGACCGGCAAGCCGATGCTGGATGGCATTGGCGCGACCGAGATGCTGCATATCTTTATTTCCAACCGGTTTGGCGACAGTCACCCGGCCTGCACCGGACGCCCCGTGGGCGGATATGAAGCCAAAATCGTTGATGATGAAATGAACGAGCTTCCCATTGGGACGATTGGCAAGCTTGCGGTGCGTGGCCCGACCGGGTGCCGTTACATGGCCGATGATCGGCAGCATGGCTATGTGCGTGATGGCTGGAACCTGACGGGGGATGCGTTTTTTGTCGATAGCGAGGGTTATTTCCATTTTGCCGCACGTAATGACGATATGATCGTCTCGTCGGGCTATAACATTGCCGGGCCAGAGGTCGAGGCAGCGTTGCTGGCGCACCCGGATGTGGCGGAATGCGCGGTGGTGGCAGCCGCCGACGAGGAACGCGGTTATATCGTGCAGGCGCATGTGGTATTGACCACGAATGCCAATCCGTCGCCGGAAATGGCGAAGCTTTTGCAGGATCATGTCAAGGCGACGATTGCACCTTATAAATATCCGCGTTCGATCCTGTTTATCGACGCACTACCAAAAACCGCGACTGGAAAAATCCAGCGATTCCGCCTGAAACAGGAAATGTCTGCATGATCGACTTCGCCGCCACCAAAGCCTTGTTCCATATCCCTGACGGGGTGATTTACCTTGACGGTAATTCATTGGGCGCGATGCCGAAAAGTGCGGCTGCGCGCGCCAAATCCATGATCAGTGATGAATGGGGCGAGATGCTTATTCGCGGCTGGAATGATGCCGGGTGGATGGAGCAGCCCAAGCGCGTTGGCGATCTGGTCGCGCGTCTGATCGGGGCGGCACCGGGTACGGTTGTGATGGGCGATACATTGTCGATCAAGGTTTATCAGGCGCTGGCAAGTGCGCTTGAAATGAACCCGGATCGCAAGGTGGTGGTGTCGGACAATGGCAATTTCCCGACTGACCTTTATATCGCCGACGGGCTGATCAAAAGCCTTGATAAGGGTCATGTCCTTAAGACGCCAAACCCGGAAGATGTCGAAAGCCTGATCAACGAGGACCTTGCGGTTCTGATGCTGACCCATGTCGATTACCGCACCGGGCGGATGTATGACATGAAACGGATCACCAAGCTGGCCCATGACGCGGGCGCGATTGTGATCTGGGATCTGGCGCATTCGGCGGGGGCGGTGCCGGTCGACCTTGCGGGATGTGAAGCCGATTTTGCGGTCGGTTGCACCTATAAATACCTTAACGGTGGCCCCGGTGCGCCGGCATTCATTTATGTCCGGCCCGATCATGCGAAGACCGTGCGCCCGGCATTGTCGGGATGGCTTGGCCATGCCGCACCCTTTGCCTTTGACCTTGAATACAGCCCGGCACCCGATGTTTCGCGGATGCGGGTCGGCACCCCGCCGGTCATTCAGATGACGGTTCTGGAAGAGGCGATGAAGGCGTGGGACGGGGTCGAGATGGCCGATATCCGGGCGCGCAGCATTGAACTTTGCGAGCAGTTCATCGCCGGGGTCGAAGCAAGTTGCCCGATGCTGGAACTGGCAAGCCCGCGTGATGCCAGCAAGCGCGGATCGCAGGTATCGTTCAGGTTTGAAAATGGCTATGCGGTGATGCAGGCCCTGATCGCGCGCGGCGTGATTGGTGATTTCAGGGCACCCGATATCATCCGGTTTGGCTTTACCCCGCTTTATATCGACAACAACGATGTCGATGGCGCGGTGAAAATACTGGCCGAAATCATGGAAACGCGCGCCTGGGACAAGCCGGGATTCCATAAAAGGAATGCCGTGACATGAGCGATAAAGCCAAAAATACCGGCTGCCCGATGAACCAGCCCTATGACCCAAGTGCCGAAGGCGCGCGCACCGATTTTTCCGATCAGATGTCGTATGGCGATTATCTGGCACTTGATGCCGTTCTGAGCGCGCAGCATCCATTGACCGATGCGCAGGATGAGTTGCTGTTTATCATTCAGCATCAGACATCCGAATTGTGGATGAAGCTTGCGATCCGTGAAATTACCGCCGCACGTGATGCCATCCGCGAAGGGCGCCTGCAACCGGCATTCAAGATGCTGGCGCGGGTATCGCGGATATTCGAGCAATTGAACAATGCGTGGGACGTTTTGCGGACCATGACGCCCAGCGACTATACGACGTTTCGCGATGCGCTGGGCCCGTCGTCGGGCTTCCAGTCCTATCAGTATCGTCAGATCGAATTCATGCTGGGCAATCGGAACCATGCGATGTTGCGCCCGCATGCGCACCGCGACGACATTACCGACATGCTCAACGCCGAACTGGCAAGGCCCAGCCTTTATGACGAGGCGCTGGCGCTTCTGGCGCGCGAGGGGATTGCGGTGCCAGATGCGGTGTTATCACGCGATGTCAGTGCGCCATACGCGGCGCATGACGATGTGATTGCGGCGTGGCATCGGGTTTACAGCGCGCCTGAAAAGCATTGGCCGCTTTATGAGCTGGCCGAGAAGCTGGTGGATTTTGAGGATTATTTCCGGCGGTGGCGGTTCAACCATGTGACCACGGTGGAGCGCGTCATTGGCTTCAAACGCGGGACCGGGGGGACCGGCGGGGTGAGTTACCTTAAAAAAATGCTGGAAGTTGAACTGTTTCCGGAACTCTGGCGGGTGCGAACCACGCTTTGAGGATGGACGGGCCTGATGGAACACTGCAAAATCAGGGGCAGGCATCAGGTTCATAAAACTGCGACGACAGACGATAGAAAAAGTCGCGGGATCAACGTGTTGCTGAGTAGATAAAAACATATAAACACGGAGGCTTTAATGAAGGGCACTAAGACGACAATCGCAGCTTTGGCTGCGCTTTTGATGGCGGGGGCGGCACAGGCCGAGCCGGTCAAGGTTGGCATGATCACGACCCTTTCGGGTGGCGGTGCGGGGCTTGGCATCGACGCGCGGGATGGTTTCATGCTGGCGGTCAAGCAGGCCAATAACCCGGACCTGACGGTTGTGATCGAAGACGATCAGCAGAAACCCGATATCGCGGTTCAGCTTGCCGATAAAATGATCCAGAGCGAGAAGGTCGATGTCCTGACCGGTATCATCTGGTCGAACCTGGCGATGGCGGTGGTGCCGTCGGCGGTGGCACAGGACAAGTTTTATCTTTCGGTCAATGCCGCGCCGTCACAATTGGCGGGCAAGGGCTGTAACAAGAATTACTTCAGCGTTTCGTACCAGAACGACAATTTGCATGAAGCCGCAGGCGGTTATGCGACCAGTGCCGGTTACGAGAAAACCTTTGTGATGGCGCCGAACTATCCGGCGGGCAAGGATTCCATCGCCGGTTTCAAGCGTTTCTATCTGGGTGATGTATCGGGCGAGGTTTACACCAAGCTTGGTCAGACCGACTATGCCGCCGAAATCGCACAGATCCGTGCATCGGGTGCGGATAGCGTGTTCTTCTTCCTGCCGGGCGGCATGGGCATTGCGTTCATGAAACAGTATGCCCAGTCGGGTGTGGATATTCCGCTGATCGGTCCGGCATTCTCGCTGGATCAGGGCATTCTGGGCGCGATTGGCGATGCGGCGATTGGCATCAAAAACACTGCAAACTGGTCCAAGGACATCGACAACGACACCAACAAGGCGTTTGTCGAAACCTTCCAGGCGGAATATGGCCGCCTGCCGTCGATCTATGCGTCATATGGCTTTGATACCGCCAATCTGTTGCTGTCGGCAATGGACAAGGCAGACGTCAAGGATGCCGACGCATTCCGTGATGCGCTGCGTGCGGCGGACTTCAATTCCGTCCGTGGCAAATTCATCTTTGGCCCGAACCAGCACCCGATCCAGGACATTTATGTCCGTGAAGTGGTGAAGGAAGGCGACGTTCTGACCAACAAGATCATTGGAACAGCCCTTACCGATCATGCCGACGCCTATGCGTCGGAATGCACGATGTAAAAGAAGTCTGACAAGGCGGCGGGCATTGTCCGGTCATCCGGGGCGAATGCCCGCCACTTGTGACGGAGATTTTTCTGTATGTTTTCTTTATTTCTGGAGCAGCTTCTGAACGGCCTTCAGTCGGGGGTCATGCTGTTTCTGATGGCATCGGGTCTGACGCTTGTTTTTGGCGTCATGGGGCTGATCAATCTGGCGCACGGATCGCTTTATATGGTGGGCGCGTTTGCGTGCGCGGCCGTTGCGGCATGGACCGGTTCATTCTGGCTGGGGCTTGTGGCGAGTTTGATGGCGGCCGCCCTTGCGGGGGCGCTGGTTGAGATGCTGGTGATCCGCAGGCTTTATAAACGCGATCATCTTGATCAGGTGCTGGCGACATTTGCGCTTATTCTTATTTTTTCCGAAGGCACCCGGTGGATTTTCGGGTCTTTCCCGCTGTTTTTAAATGTCCCCGAAGCCCTTTCGGGCACGGTGACGATGCCCGGTGGATCGGAATATCCGATTTTCCGGCTGGCGATTATTGTTGCCGGTCTGATCGTGGCGGCAGGTCTTTTTGCCCTGATTGGCAAGACGCGGCTTGGCACGCGCATCCGCGCCGGTGAAGCCGACCGCGAAATGATTGCCGCACTGGGGATCAATATCGACCGGCTTTATACGGTTGTTTTCGCGCTGGGTGCGGCATTGGCAGGTCTTGCCGGGGCGTTTGTCGCCACGACGCAATCAGTGCAGGTCGGCAAGGGCGAGCCGGTTCTGATATTGGCATTCTTTGTCATCGTGATTGGCGGGATCGGGTCGATCAAGGGCGCACTTATCGGATCGTTACTGGTCGGCTTTACCGACACGATGGGGCGGTTTTTGCTGCCCATCGGGTTCGAGGCATTTTTCGATCCGGCAAGTGCGACGGCGATTGGGTCCGCACTTGCATCGATGCTGATTTATATCGTTATGGCGCTGGTGCTTTTCCTGCGGCCAAGCGGTTTGTTCGGGACGGAAGCCTGATATGAGCATGAACCGCGAAACCATCCTTAATATCGTTCTGGCGGCGTTGCTGATTGCGGTGCCGGTGATCGCACAGATCATGGGCGAGCCGTTTATCATTACCCTTGCGACCAAGGTTGCGATCCTTGGCATGGCGGGGGTCGGGCTTAACATCGCACTTGGCTATGGCGGGCTTGTATCGTTTGGCCATGCGGCATTTTTCGGGATCGGGGGCTATGCCGCCGGTATCCTTGCCAGCCATGCGCTGAATTACGAGCCGATCATGACGGCACCCTTTGAAATCAACGGCACGACACAGATGATTGTCATCTGGATCGTGGCATTGATCGCATCCGCACTGGTGGCGCTTCTGATCGGGGCGATCACGCTTCGGACCAGTGGGGTCTATTTCATCATGATCACGCTGGCCTTTGCGCAGATGATCTATTATTTCGCGATTTCCTGGCCAGCCTATGGCGGGGAAGACGGGCTTTCGATCTATGTGCGCAACAGCTTCCCCGGCCTAAACACGCTTGATCCGATCAGCTTCTTTGGGCTGTGTGCCGCGATGCTGGGCGTTGCGATTGCGTTTTCGGCTGTCCTGATCCGGTCGCGGTTTGGCCTTGCCCTGCATGGGGCGCGGCAAAACAGCCAGCGGATGATGGCGATTGGCATTGCGCCGTTTCGCGTGCGGCTGGTGGCGTTTGTGATTTCGGCGATGATTACCGCATGGGCCGGTGCGCTTTATGCCGACCTTAACCGGTTTGTCAGCCCGTCGATGCTGTCATGGCATATGTCGGGTGAAATCATGGTGTTTGTCATTCTTGGCGGGGTCGGGCGGCTGTTTGGTCCGGTCGCGGGTGCGGCACTTTACATCATTCTGGAACATCTTCTGGGCGGCATGTTTGAATATTGGCAATTGCCGCTGGGTATTCTGTTGCTGGTGGTGGTGCTGTTTGCACGCGGTGGCCTGATCGGCCTTCTGGCTGGGGAGCGCAAACATGCCTGAAGCCATTCTTTCACTATCGAATGTCACCAAGCAGTTCGGGGCGTTGCTGGCGAGTGACAATGTCACGCTTGACCTTATGCCCGGTGAAATCCATGCCCTGATCGGGCCGAACGGGGCGGGGAAATCCACCCTGATCAAGCAGATCGCGGGCGAGATCAAACCTGATAGCGGCGACATCCGTTTTGCCGGGCGCGATATCGGCGATCTGGATGCGGTGGAACGATCCCGCATGGGATTGGCGCGGACATTTCAGGTGTCATCGCTGATGCCGGAATTCTCGGTGCTTCAGAACGTTGTTCTGGCGCAGCAATCGGTCAGCGGGAAAATCTTCCGGTTTTTCAGACCAGTTCTCGGCGATGCGTCGCTTCTTGAACCGGCGATGGCGCAGTTGGAGCGGGTTGGCCTTGCCGACCGTGCCCAGATGCGGGCCGCCGACATATCGCACGGCGAACGTCGGAAGCTTGAAATGGCGGTGGCGCTTGCGCTTAAGCCGCGGGCCTTTTTGCTGGACGAGCCGATGGCGGGCATGGGGCCGGAAGGATCGAAACGGTTGACCGGGTTTTTGGACGGATTGCGGGCAGAAGCCCCGATCCTTCTGGTCGAACATGATATGGACGCGGTCTTTGCACTCGCCGACCGGATTTCGGTTCTGGTCTATGGGCGGGTGATTGCTACCGGCACGGTTGACGATATTCGTGGGAATGAAGACGTCAAGCGGGCGTACTTGGGGGAGGAAGCCTGATCATGAGCGCACTTCTGGAAGTATCAGGCATCACCGCATTTTATGGTGCGTCGCAGGCATTGTTTGGTGTGGATCTGATCGTGAACGAGGGCGAGGCGGTTGCGCTTATGGGGCGCAACGGCATGGGCAAGACCACGACGATCAAGACCATCTGCCGGATGATGAGCCACCGGGATGGCGAGGTCCGCTTTGCCGATACCGACCTTGCGAAACGGCCATCGCACAAGGCGGCCCGGCTTGGCATCGGGCTTGTCCCCGAAGGGCGGCGGTGTTTTGCGCGGTTAAGCGTGATGGAAAACCTGATGGCGGCGGCACGGGCCGGTGAATGGGATTTTGACCGGGTGGCGGATTTATTCCCACGGCTTGCCGAGCGGCGCGATCAGAAGGCGATGACGCTTTCGGGTGGGGAGCAGCAGATGCTTGCCATCGGTCGTGCATTGATGACCAACCCACGGCTTCTGATCCTTGATGAAGCGACCGAGGGATTGGCCCCGGTGGTGCGGCAGGAGATTTGGGCTGCGATCAACCGGTTGAAGCAATCGGGTTTGTCGATCCTTGTCGTCGATAAGTCGCTTAAAGAATTATCGGGCGTTGCGGACCGTTATGTGGTGGTCGAAAAGGGCGTTACCGCATGGACGGGGGCGGTTGGTGATCTGAGTGATGAACTTGCCGACCGGTATCTGGGGGTGTGAGATGACGACATTCACCTATGCCCAGAAAGTCCTGTTTCAGCATTGCGACCCGGCGGGGATCGTTTTTTATCCGCGCTATTTCGAAATGATCAATGCGACGGTCGAAGAATGGTTTGAGGATCGCATCGGGTTCAGCTTTGCGCAGATGCATGGTGTGGACGAGGTGGCGGTGCCGACCGCAGGGCTTCAGATTGCCTTTAATGCGCCAAGCCGCCTTGGCGAGATGCTTGAATTCCGGTTGGTGCCGAAACGGTTGGGGCGGTCCAGCCTTGATCTTGAAATCACGGCTGTCTGTGGCGACGAGCAACGCCTTTCGATGACAGCGACGCTGGTGTTTACCAGAAGGGGTGCCGGGAAATCGGTGCCGTGGCCCGATGATTTGCGTGCCAAAATCGACAACGAAATCAATGAAATGGTAGAAAAAGATGCATAAAATCATTCAGCCAGACGGATGGAAACCGCCCAAGGGTTACGCAAATGGTGTGTTGGCCGACGGGGTGCCGCTTTATATCGGCGGGCAGATCGGCTGGACGGCCGATCAGGTCTTTGTCGCCAAGGATTTCGTCGGTCAGATGGAACAGGCGCTTTGCAATATTGTCGATGTGCTGGAGGCTGCCGGTGGCGGGCCGGAGCATTTGACACGGCTGACATGGTATGTGGTCGACAAGAAGGAATATCTTGCGAAACAGCGCGAGGTCGGCGAGACCTATCGCCGTGTGCTTGGCAAGAATTTCCCGGCGATGACGATGGTGGTGGTAAGCGCGCTTGTCGAAGACGAGGCATTGATCGAGATCGAGGCGACGGCATCGATCCCGGCGGATAAGAACGCGGCCTGAAAAAGGTGCGCTGAAACGCAAAACCCCGGCAGATGCCGGGGTTTTTTTGTTGGGTCGGTATAATCAGATTTGCTGGAAAATCAGTGACGTGTTGAGGTCGCCAAGGGCGAAATTGCTGTGTCGAATGTGTTCAGCGTCGACTTTGCCTTTCGTTAGTCAAATTCGAATTATAATGTTCATTTGAAAAGGTGATATGATCAGGTGAATGATTCCGCTTGGCCCTGACAGCCGCGATATTGAATATCCGGGGTCCGGTGATCACCTGTATTGAAGGAAAAGGCATATCGGTCCGGCATCATAAAAAGGCCTGAACAGCGAGGCGTCGCAATGGAAGTTTCCCTGAAGCTGCTTGAGATTGCAGGCATGATTGCCCTTCTTCTGTGGGGCCTTCATATGGTGCAAACCGGTATTCAGCGTGCCTATGGGCCAGAGCTTCGCAGAATTCTGTCATCGGCACTGGGCAACCGGTTTCGGGCATTTTTCGCCGGGATCGGCGTGACCGCAATCCTTCAAAGCAGCACGGCGACCGGCCTGATGGCGACGGCCTTTACCGCCGAAGGATTGATCAGCCTTGTTGCCGCCCTTGCAATCATGCTTGGCGCGAATGTCGGCACGACTCTGATTGTTCAGGTGCTGTCGTTTGACATCACGCATATTGCGCCGGTCTTTATCCTGATCGGGGTTCTGATGTTCCGGCGCGGTGGTGTCACCCGCACGCGCGACCTTGGCCGGGTGGTGATCGGGCTTGGCATGATGTTGCTGTCGCTGCAACTGGTGCATGGGGCGGTTGTCCCCTATGCCGATGCACCGGGATTGCGCACGGTCCTGACCGCGATTACGGCAGCACCGGTTTTGAATGTCCTTCTGGCCGCGGCCCTGACATGGCTTGCCCATTCCAGCGTTGCGATTGTCCTGCTGATCATGTCCTTTGCCTCAGCCGGGATTATTCCGCTTGATGCGGCGTTTGCGCTTGTGCTTGGTGCCAATCTGGGAACGGCGATCAATCCGTGGCTTGAAGGGGGCAATAACAGCGACCCGGCGTCAAAGCGCCTGCCGCTTGGCAATCTTTTGAACCGGGTGGCGGGCTGCGTTCTCGCACTTGCGGTTCTGGAACCTGTGACGACCCATATTACCCGGATCATTCCCGATCCGGCACAGGCGGTGGCGGCATTTCACCTTGTTTTCAACCTGTGCCTTGCCGTTTTGATGTTGCCGACCCTGCCGCTGTTTGCCCGGCTTTTATGCCGCTGGCTACCGACACGGAATGATGGCAGCGACCCGGCAAAACCGGTTTATCTTGATGATGATGCCAAGGCATCACCGCCCATTGCGATGGCGGTTGCCGCCCGCGAAGCCCTTCGCATGGCCGATACATTGCAGCAAATGCTGGCCGGGGTTGAAGATGCCCTTGAAAACGGGGATCGCAAACGCGCGGCCCAGACACGGCGCATGGACGATATCCTTGATCACCTCAATACCGCGATCAAGGAATACCTGACGTCGCTGGATGTTCGGACATTCGACGACCGGGATCGTCGTCGGATGCGTGAAATCCTGACCTTTGCGACCAATCTGGAACAGGCGGGCGATGTGATTGAACGAGATCTGGTCAATCTGACCAGCAAACGGATCAAGCGCGGCCTGACTTTTTCACCCGAAGGGCAGCGTGAATTGCTTGATATGCTTGAACGGCTTGCAAGCAACCTTCGGTCTGCGACGGCAGTTTTCATGGATGAAGACCCGCGCATGGCCCGCAAACTTGCCAGGGAAAAAGAAGCCTTCCGCGATCTTGAAGAACGCACGATTAACGCGCA
The DNA here is from genome assembly GCA_946885765.1 of uncultured Thalassospira sp. Next base: position 2,228 of record CAMPHD010000015.1, on the reverse strand, counting down.
TTTCCAGCGTTTGCAGGCCGGGCGTCAGGACAGTACGGAAACCAGCACCCTGCATCTTGATATCGTTCGTGACCTTAAACGCATCAATGCGCATCTGGTCGCAGCAGCCGCCTATCCGGTTTTAAAGGATCAGGGCGAACTTCTGACCAGTCGTCTGAAACTGCCCAAACATGGCTGACGGTGAGAACGTGGTCTGAAACCAGAAACGGACGGAACGCCAGACCGCTGGCATCCCGTCCTGATATCGCGTCTTTACGGCCTGTTGGCGTATATGCCGGGTGTTGGACCGGATTACGATGCCCGGTTTTGTATAATCAGGATATTGACGAAGAAGGCGGCCAGTTGCGAGGTGGCATCAAGTGGCAGGATTTGGGCGATATACTGGTCCGGGCGAACCAGTATCATGCAGCCCCGTATGCGATCTATACCGCGCAGATCAAAGATATCCGGGCCGTCTTTCAAATCCGGGCAGAATATTTTTTCATAATCGGTCAGACCCAAACGGCCTTTGCGCGGCAGCAGCAGGGACGGCATTGCATCAATTGCAAGGTCGCGGTGAGCCCGTTGAAATACTGCACGGACATCAAGCACGGCGTCGATATCCTCGTCTGGCCGGCGATAGAGGTTTGTGGGGGCATCGGGGGCATTTTGCAGATAATCGCACAGGGTATGCATTTTGCCGCCCGGTTGGCCGGTATCGTCAGCCGGGGCGAAGGCGAACAGTCGCCAGCGTCCATCGGCCTTGATGCAATGGCCCAGATGAACCGGTTTGGCATCGGCAAGACGGATCACCGGAGCGGAATGAAACCGCATGCCGGTGACAAAACCGGTTGCCAGAGTTTGATGATCGGTCGGGCCGGTCAGGGCTGATTGTCGGTAACGGGTTGCCGTGCCCGCAGTAAAGCGGCCCTGTTGAATGAAGTATTTCTGGAATTCCTGCGGGTCGATACCGTCACTGCCTTCGCTGCCGTCGCCGTTTTCGGCATCTTTTGGGCGGGCGCTGAACATCTTGGCGAATTTGCCGTCAAAGTCGATCAGTTCGCTGGCGATGGCCTGGCGTTCAGCGGAATAGCTGTGTAGCAGTTCAGGTTTCATCCGGCCCGAAAGTACGGCGGCCAGTTTCCAGCCGAGATTGAAGGTATCCTGCATGGAAACATTCATGCCCTGACCTGCTTTGGGGCTATGGGTGTGGCAGGCATCCCCTGCAATGAAGACATTCGGGGTGCGGGTGGGAGTATTGTTGGCATTATCATCGGTGTCGTCGAATTTGTCGCACAGGCGTTGCCCGATTTCATAGACCGACCACCATGCGATTTCCTTTACGTCCAGTGTATAGGGATGAAGAATGCGCCGGGCGGCGGTAATGAGCTGTTCGGGGGTGATGTTCCGGTTTGAAACGCGTTCATCCTCGTTCAGTTTATCAAGTTCGATATAAAGACGGACAAGATAGCCACCTTCGCGCGGGATGATCAGGATATTACCCTCGTTTGCGGAATGGATCGCGGATTTAAGGCGGATATCGGGAAAATCGGTGACGGCGAGAACATCCATCACGCCCCATGCGTGATGGGCGGAATCGCCCCGCAATTCACGACCGAGTGCCTTTCGTACGGCACTGCGAGCGCCATCGCATCCTACGACATAGCGGGCCCGGATCGTCTCAATCTGACCTTTATGGGCATCGTCGGTACGTTCAAGGCGCACCGTGACCGGATGGCTCGATTTGTCGTCTTGCGGCGCGATGGTCAGATCAATCACCTTGCGGGAATAATCAGGTTCCAGCCGGGTGGGGGCATTACGCATGACATCAAGATAAAAGTCATGGACCCGGGCCTGATTCAAAATCACATGCGGGAATTCGGACAATCCGTCTTCAGTATCCTGAATCCTGCCGCTGCGTGCGATATGGGCGCGGTTTTCGGGATCGGGTTTCCAGAAGGAGGTTTCATTGACCCAATAGGCTTCTTTCAGGACCCGTTCGGCGAAACCGAACGCATTGAACATTTCACTCGTGCGGCATGCCACTCCATCGGCCTGCCCCAGTTTCATCGGACCGTCTTTCTGATCAACGATGCGGGTTTTGATGCCCGGAAAGGCGGCAAGCTGTGCGGCGAGTGTCAGTCCAGCGGGGCCGCAACCGACAATCAGGACATCGGTTTCGTCAGTGAGGCTATCGCCGGGCATGTTCGGGGTGGCAGCGTCGGCAAGCTCCGGGTCGCCGGTACGGA
>CAMPHD010000014.1 GCA_946885765.1 uncultured Thalassospira sp. | reverse complement strand
CGGCATACGAGATGCTCAGGAGTCTCGTGGGCTCGGGATGTGTATAAGAGACAGAGCATGCGGCCAAACACAGATACGAACCGAACTGGATGCGAAATGAAGCTGGTCTATTTTTCCTGGGTCAAAGACCGTATCGGCATGGCCGAGGAAGATATTGAACTGCCGGAAAATGTGAAAACCGTTGCCGATCTTCTGGCCTGGATGCCGGGCAGGGGGGCGAATTTCGCCGATGTGCTGGCCGATCCGGCAATCATTCGTGTCGCGGTCGATCAGGAATATGCGCAAGGTGATCGCGATGTACGCGGTGCGAGTGAAATCGCGCTATTCCCGCCGGTAACCGGCGGATAAAACGATAAGTTCAATAGTATTTTAAAAAAAGGCGCCCGGTTTGCAGGGCGCCTTTTTTGATGATCAGTCGGCGACGGAGGCCGTTTGCGTCAGACTTTCAAAGAACTCCTTGCGACCCAGTGTGCCGGAAATGCGTCCCTCGCGGGTGAGTAGAACCGGGTTCTGCGTGATGCTGCGCATTTCGATCAGGTCTTTGAGAAGCACGGTATCATCCGCAACAAAGATGACCGAATTGTCGGTCGCATCCAGACCGGCAGGCAATTCGCCGGTATAGTTGATCAATCGCAGCTCGCCGCGCCTGCCGTTATGGGCGGCCTTGATGATCCCGTCCTGAAGCGTGATACGGATGTCTTCGTCCTCGACAGGAAGTTCACCGGTATCGTTACGCTGGTCCCTGTCAACACGATGCATGATGGCGCGACCGCGCAGGATGTTGACCGGGTTCATGTGCGCGACAAAATCGGCGACATATTCGTTGGCAGGGCGCAGGGCGATGTCTTCGGGCGTGCCATGCTGTACGACATAGCCGCCTTCCATGATGGCAATCGAATTGCCAAGTTTCATGGCCTCGTCCAGATCATGACTGACAAACAGGATGGTTTTGTTGAGCTTTTCCTGAAGATCAAGAAGCTCGTCCTGAAGACGGTTACGGATCAGCGGATCAAGGGCCGAAAACGGTTCATCCATCAGAAGGATCGGTGCATCGGTGGCAAAAGCGCGCGCAAGGCCGACACGTTGCTGCATACCGCCTGAAAGTTCGTGGGCATATTTACCCGCCCACTGATCCAGCCCGACAAGGGCCAGCTTTTCACGGACGATTTCACGGCGTTCCTTTGGGGCCATGCCGTCAAGTTCAAGGCCAAACCCGACATTGTCTTCGACGGTACGCCATGGGAACAGACCGAATTGCTGGAACACCATCGCGACGCATTTGCGCCGCAGATCGCGAAGCGTATTGGCATCACAGTTGGTGACATCCACCATCCAGTCGCCGTCATGCACCCGAAGCGACCCGCGAGAAACGGTATTAAGTCCGTTCACGCAGCGCAGCAGCGATGATTTGCCGGAGCCTGACAAGCCCATCAGTACACAGATTTCACCCTGCGGAACGTTAAAGCTGACATTGGCAACGCCAAGGATATTGCCGGTCGCTTCTGCGATTTCGTCGCGGTTCTTGCCAGCATCCAGAAGAGCAAGCGATTCTGCCTGACGGTTTCCGAAGATGACGTCGATATTATCGAATTCAACAGCATTGCTCATGGTTACTGCCCCGTATTTTTGTCGGTGTCGCGACGGCATATGCGGTCAAGCACAATGGCAAGTATCACAATCGCAAGGCCTGCCTCGAAGCCCTGTGCGATATTGACCGTGTTAAGCGCACGGACAACCGGTTTGCCAAGGCCATCGGCCCCGACAAGGGCTGCGATCACCACCATGGATAGGGATAGCATGATGCATTGCGTCAGCCCGGCCATAATTGATGGCATGGCTGATGGCAATTCAACCTTGAACAGTAATTGACGCGGGGTGCAGCCAAAGCTTCTGCCAGCTTCGATCAGTGCCTTTGGCGTGCCGGCAATGCCAAGATGTGTCAGGCGGACGGGAGCTGCGATGGCAAAGATCACGGTCGAAATCAGGCCGGGAACCACGCCAAGACCAAACAGGATCAGGGTTGGAATCAGATAGACAAAGGTCGGGATCGTCTGCATCAGATCAAGAACCGGGCGTAATGCCTGATAAAGCCACGGACGATGTGCGGATGCCACGCCAAGCGGCACCCCGATCACCATGCAGAACAGCGTCGCATAGATCACAAGAGCCAGCGTTTCCATGGTGGCTTCCCAATAGCCAAGATTGACGATCAGAAGCAGGGAAAGAACGGTAAAGGCCGTCAGTTTCCATGATTTATGCAGCCATGCGGCCAGCACACCAAACAACGCGATAATCAGAAACGGCGGTAACCAGACCAGCAATTCGACCGTGTTTTCGATAATGAATTCAAGAACGTCCGAGATGGTGTAAAACACGAAGTCGGCATGCTCGTTAAGCGCATCCATAAGGGATGCAATCCACCGTCCCAGCGGAATTTTAGTTTCCGTGAGCCATTCCATTGGATTATTCCATTATTTGAACAAACAAAATGTGCCGATACGCTGCCCTTGATGGGGGCAACGTACCGGCATTATGAATTCGAAGCTGGACCCTAGAGACCGAGTTCATCTTTGAGCGCTGCCTTGGCATCGCCACCGTCAAAGGTGGTGACGCCGTCAAGCCAGGCCATTGCGGCATCAGGGTTGGTTTTGAGCCATGCGGTTGCGGCATCTTCCGGATCGGTGCCTTCGTTCAGAATGGCATCCATGATCTGGTTTTCCATATCGAGGCTGAATTTCAGGTTGGTGACGAATTTACCGGCATTCGGGCATTCGTCGATGTAACCGGCCCGCAGATTGGTATGAACCGTGGCACCGCCGAAATTCGGACCAAACACATCATCGCCGCCATCAAGATAGGCCATGTCATATTTGGCGTTCATCGGGTGTGGTTCCCAGCCAAGGAATACGATGAATTTATCGCGTGCTGACTTGCGACTGACCTCGGCCAGCATGCCCTGTTCAGAAGATTCAACAAGTTCAAAGCCTTTGAGGCCGAACTGGTCATTGTCGATCATGTCCTGAATCAGGCGGTTGCCATCGTTACCCGGCTCGATCCCGTAAATTTCACCATCAAGGTCATCCTTGAATTTGGCGATGTCGGCGAAATCCTTGAGACCCGCATCATAGGCATTCTTCGAAACGGCGAGGGTGTATTTGGCACCTTCAAGGTTTGCACCGGTGCTGACGACCGTTTTCTTTTCCAGATAGGGCGCAATGTCTGCTGCCATGGTCGGCATCCAGTTACCCAGGAAGACGTCAACGTCCCCGTTAGCAAGGCTGGTATAGGTGACCGGAACGGAAAGAAGTTCGGTGTCGGCATCATAGCCGATTGCTTCGAGAATGACCGATGCGGTTGCCGTGGTCGCAGTGATATCGGTCCAGCCAACATCAGAGAAAGTTACGGTTTTGCAGGCATCGCTATCAGCCGCCTGTGCACCGGCCGCACCCAGAAGGGTGGTGGCGATAACAGTGGTGCCAAGAAGACGGCCAATGGTGGAACGTGTGGTCATGTTTATGGTTCTCCCTTGTGTGGACCTAGCGGTTACTGATGGTGGCAATAACGCCGTCATCAGACTTTCGGTTCCGGAGGCCAGACGCATGTCAATCGATGCGCATTTGGCACCGTCAACACCCGTCCAAAACCATGTGATCGGGTCCCCTGAACCCGGTCACATAGACCGGAATAATCATAAAAACAGCCGTAAAGCCGCGCAACCAAGGCACTTTCCCTGCTGACGTCGCGCCGCAAAAGACGGCGTTTTTTATTGATTGATTGTTCAATTAAAATACAGCATATTCCCCCAAGGTCAATTGCGAAGGACGAAAAAGTCGCATTTGCGTCACCAATCAGGCCTAAGTCCTTCGGATCGCTTAGAATTGGATTTGTAATGCCCAAGGTTGGAATGCAGCCTGTGCGACGCAGGCAATTGATCGATGCCACGATCGAGACCATTCACCGCTTTGGTTTTGCCGATACCACGATCAGTCGGATTGCCGGGGCGGCGGGAATGTCGTCGGGAATTATCTCGCACTATTTTGGCGGTAAGAATGCGCTTCTGGAAGCTACCATGCGCTTTCTGATGCAGGAATTGCGCAGCGATTTTCTGGCGCGTGTCTCCAGGGCGGAAACACCCCATGAACGCCTTGAAGCGATTGTTGATACCAACTTCAACGAAGAGCAGTTCACACCGCAGGTGATTGGGGCGTGGTTGTCATTCTGGTCGCAGGTGCCGTTTTCCGAACCGCTGCGCCGATTGAATGCGGTCTATTTCAAGCGACTGGCATCGAATTTACGCCATGAGTTGCGCCGACTGACAACTGATCAGCGGGCCGAAGAGATTGCCGCGGTTACCGCCGCCATGATCGACGGCATCTGGGTGCGATCCGGTTTGACACCGGGGCGCGCCAATGTCGCGGGCGCACGGAAGATGGTGCTTGATACCATACACCTTCATCTGGCGAGTTCGCCAACGCGCTAGATTCAAGAGACATACATTTTGAAAAAGGGCTGCGCGTTTCCGTTGTGGCCTGCAGGAGTTTCGACATGAGCCTTTATCAGATCCAGAACTTTATCAATGGCAAGAAAGTCGCCGGGTCGGGTGCGGAAATGGTTACGCTGAACCCCGCAACCAACACCGTTCTTGCCAAGGGATATGAAAGCACCGCGTCCGATGTTGATGCTGCGGTGAAGGCTGCACGTGCCGGGTTTGAAATCTGGAAAAACACGCCAGCGGCCGCACGGGCGCGGGTTCTGTTCAAGGCTGCCCAAATTCTGCGGGATCGTAACGATGAACTGGCCTTGATTGAAACCCGTGATACGGGGCGCGCCATTCAGGAAACCGAAATTGTTGACGTGATTTCCGGTGTCGAATGCCTTGAATATTTTGCCGGTGTGGCCGGAAGCCTTTCGGGCGAGCATATCGATCTTGGCGGCAATTTTGCCTATACGCGTCGCGAGGCTGTTGGTGTTTGCGGGGCAATTGGCGCATGGAATTATCCGATCCAGATTGCCTGCTGGAAAGCGGCACCTGCTTTGGCGTGCGGAAATGCGGTTGTTTACAAACCATCCGAAGTCACCCCGCTTTCGGCGATTGCCGTGGCCGAGGCATTGCAGGAAGCAGGCCTTCCCGATGGGGTTTATAACGTTGTTCAGGGCGCGCGAAACTGCGGGGCGGCATTGGTTGAACATCCGGGCGTCGATAAGGTTTCACTGACCGGTTCGGCTGAAACCGGTGCCAAAGTTGCCGCGGTTGCCGCAGGCGGTATGAAGGCTGTGACCATGGAGCTTGGCGGCAAATCGCCGATGATCGTGTTTGAAGATGCCGATCTCGATAACGCCGTATCAGGTGCGCAGATGGCTAATTTCTATTCATCCGGGCAGATTTGTTCGAACGGCACGCGCGTTTTCGTGCATGAAAGCGTTGCCGATGCTTTTGTTGAAAAACTGATTGCGCGCAGCAAGGGCCTTGTTCTTGGTGATCCGGAAAAACCGGAAACTCAGGTTGGCCCGATCGTGACCAAAAGCCAGTTCGGCAAGATCATGTCCTATATCGAAACAGGTAAGGGCGAGGGGGCAAAATGTGTTCTGGGCGGTCATGCGGTGACCGAAAACATGCCCGAAGGTGGGCTGTTTGTCACCCCGACCATCTTTACGGGTTGCACCGATGATATGACCATCGTGCGTGAGGAAATCTTTGGCCCGGTGATGTCGGTTCTGACTTTCAAGGACGAGGACGAAGTCATCAAACGCGCCAACGATACCCAGTATGGTCTGGCTGCCGGGGTGTTTACCCGCGATCTGTCGTGCGGGCACCGCGTTGTTGCACGGCTTGAGGCGGGAACCTGCTGGATCAACACTTACAACATTACGCCGATTGAAATGCCGTTTGGCGGCGTCAAGAAATCCGGTGTAGGCCGCGAGAATGGCCGTGCCGCGATTGAGCATTATACCCGGATCAAATCCGTCTATGTCGAAACCGGTGATGTCGAGGCGCCTTATTGATCACAGTTCCGAACTGTGAATGGCTGCCTGCAACCTGTTGAAGATAAGGAAAAAGCATGAATACGCCGACCACCACGGAAAAGTACGATTACGTTATTGTCGGTTCCGGTTCTGCTGGTGCCGTTCTGGCCAGCCGTCTGACCGAGGACCCGGAAGTCAAGGTACTGGTGGTTGAAGCCGGACCGGTTGACCATTGGTGGGATTGGCGCATCCACATGCCGACGGCACTTTCCTATCCTATGCAGTCGGAAACCTATAACTGGGCCTATTGGACGACACCGCAGGCGAACCTTAACAATCGCCGTATGGAAACACCGCGCGGGCGGGTGTTTGGCGGTTCCAGTTCAATCAACGGCATGGCCTATGTGCGTGGTCATGCGCTTGATTACAATCGCTGGGCGGAACAGGATGCGGCTTTAAAAGAATGGGATTATGCGCGCTGCCTGCCGTATTTCCGCAAGGCCGATACGCGCAACGAAGACGCCAATGGTGACGAATACCACGGCGGGGATGGTCCGCTGCATGTCACCACGGGGGCTTGCAAAAACCCGCTGCACAAAGCGTGGATCAAGGCCGGGCAGGAAGCCGGTTATGAATTTACCCCGGACCAGAATGGCTATCGTCAGGAAGGTCTGGGGACGATGGATATGACGGTTTACAAGGGGCGTCGCTGGTCAACCGCGCGGGCCTATTTGCATCCGGCAATGAAACGTTCAAACTTGACTGTTTATGACAAGGCATTGGCGCAGTGCGTTGTTTTTGATGGAAAACGTGCCATCGGACTTGATTTCACCCATCGTGGGGAACTTAAACGTGCGACGGTCGAGCGCGAAGTGATCATTTCGGCAGGATCAATCAACTCGCCAAAGCTTTTGATGCTGTCGGGGGTTGGTCCGGCGGCACATCTGCGCGAACACAGGATTGATGTGGTTGCCGATATCCCCGGTGTTGGTGAAAACCTTCAGGACCATCTGGAACTTTACGTGCAGATGGAATGCACCCAGCCGATCAGTCTGAACAGCAAGCTTGATCCGTGGAACAAGTTCAAGATCGGATTGGAATGGTATCTGTTTAAAACCGGTCTTGGTGCGACCAACCATTTTGAAGCCGGTGGATTTATCCGGTCAAAAGCGGGCATTCAGCATCCTGACCTGCAATATCATTTCATGCCGGCTGCGATTAACTATAACGGGTCAAAAGCGGCCGAAAAGGATGGCTTTCAGGCACATGTCGGTCCGATGCGGTCGAAATCGCGCGGGACGGTTCGACTGGCGTCAAGCGATCCGGCAAAACGCCCGATTGTCGACCCCAATTACATGAGCCACCCGGAAGACTGGGAAGAAATGCGTGCATCGGTACGTCTGACTCGTGAAATTTTCGGACAGGATGCCTTCAAAGACCTGCGGGGTGTTGAAATTTCGCCGGGCAAAAACATTCAGACCGATGACGAAATCAATTCATGGGTCGCGGATCACGCGGAAAGTGCCTATCACCCGTCATGCTCATGCAAGATGGGCAGCGATGATATGGCCGTGGTCGACGAGCAGACACGCGTGCATGGTATCGAAGGGCTTCGCGTGGTGGATAGTTCCATCATGCCGACAATCGCATCGGGCAATTTGAATGCCCCGACCATCATGATCGGGGAAAAGGCCGCCGATATCATTCGTGGGCGCGATCCGTTGTCACCATCAAATGCACCGTATTTTGTTCATCCCGAATGGCAAACCAGACAGCGTTGATTTCGATTATCCCCGGTCTTTGATATTTCAGATCGGGGATTTTTGTTTCGGCCATTGCTTTCGTTCATCTGGCGGGTGATCATCGCGGAAATCATATGCAATTTTCCCGGATTGCCGCGCCATGCAAGAAATCAGCCTGCTTAATTCCGTGATCGGCCCCGTGATGCGCGGTCCGTCAAGTTCCCATTGTGCCGCGCCTTATATGATGGCGAAGGTCGCGCGCGAATTATCGTGCAGCAATGGCGAGGTATTGAAAAATGCCATTGTCCGGTTTGATCCACGCGGATCATTCGCGCCGGTCTATCAGACCCAAAGTTCGGACGAAAACTTTGCCGCCGGTTTTGCGGGCGCGGCGCTGACGGATGCAGATTACCGTGACATCTTGCCACGTGTAATGCGGGGAGAAGGATTTCAGTTTGGTGTTGAAATCGTTGAACTTGAAAACAACAACCATCCCAACCGTGTTGACCTTGAACTGACCGTAACCGACCGGGATGGCGGGGATCGCACCGATCTGTATGCCGGGGCATCGGTTGGCGGCGGGATGTATTACATCGATGCGATGAATGGCGAACCGGTCTTTCTGACCGGAAAAACAGCAAGTGTGTTTATCTGGGGCGATGTTATCGGTGCGCGCGCCGATAACATCGCCGCCGGGCTTGTTGTGAATGGCAATCTGCTGCTGGGCGTTTCAATCGATCCGGAACGTAACCGCTGCGAAATCGCATTGCAGGCTTTACCTGATGGAAAAGCCATCGTTGCCTTGCGTTCGGAGGATGGCATTGATGATGTCCGCTTCGCCGATGCGTCGCAGTACCCTGTTTGTGCAACCGATGACCTGTTTTCGACCAGCGATGCGGTCATCGTAGTGGCCGAACAACAGGGGGGATCACTTGCTGAGGCAGGCTTGGTTCTGGAAGCAAAGCGTCTTGGTCTTTCACGTGATGCAACACGCGCGCTTTTTCGCGAACGGTGCGAATTGATGCTGCGCGTCGTGGCCGAGGGTTTTGATGCCAAACCCGAAGACAATGTGATGCGGTTTTTAACCCTTCGTGCGCGCAAGGTCCGCGATGCCAACTTGCCCTCCGGACTTGGTGGAGCGGTTTTGCAGGATGCGATTGCAGGTGCGCTTTCGGCGATGGAACGTGATTCCAATCGCGGGTTGGTCTGTGCCGCCCCAACGGCGGGTAGCGCTGGTGTCGTTCCGGGTACACTTTACGGCCTGATCCGGCATGGCATTGATATCGAAGGTGCCACCGATGCGTTGCAGGTGATGGCGCTGGTTGGGGCGGTATTTGCCGCGCGCGGAACCTTTGCCGCCGAATGCGGTGGTTGTTCGGTGGAAACCGGTGCATCGGCGGCAATGGCGGCGGCCGGTGTGGCGCAGGCGTTTGGCGGAACGCCGGTGCAGTGTTTTGACGCGGCCAGCATGTGTTTGATGAATACGCTGGGCCTTGTGTGTGACCCGGTGGGCGGGGATGTTGAAATTCCGTGCCATGCGCGTAATGTCGCCGGGGTATCACACGCCTTTTCATCGGCAATGGCGGTTATGGCCGGGTTTGATGCGGTTCTGGGATATGACGAACTGGTCGATCAGACGGTAAAAATCGGGGCGATGATGCATCCGGATTTGCGTTGCACCGCACGCGGCGGGTGTGCCGCAACCAAAACGGCACTTCGCATGGTGGAAGCCGTGACACAGGCACGTTGAATTGCCCCCTGACGCGGGATTTCGCGCAATCCTTTGTCCCGGTTGTTGCCTGTTTTGGCATAATCCGTGAAAAGCATCCGCAAAGGCCGGTTTTACCTTGATGACCAAGCTAATTTCGGCACCATGGCGGGATAACAAATGACAAGGCAACAAATTCGAGGCCCCGCGTGTTTACCCCGAACTTTCTGACTGCAAATGACAAGGCAGGCGCATACCCTGCGTCCTATTACGCTGCAACGGCGAATGAAACCGTACCATTTGCCGAACTGGACGGGGATCAGGTTTGTGATGTCGTCGTTGTCGGCGGCGGGTTTACCGGTTTGTCATCGGCGCTTCATCTGGCAGAACGCGGATACAGCGTGGTATTGCTTGAAGCACATCGGGTCGGTTGGGGGGCATCAGGGCGCAATGGCGGACAGGTTGGGTCCGGACAGCGCCGCGAACAGGACGATCTTGAAAAGATGGTCGGTCGCGACGATGCCAAAAAGCTTTGGGATATTGCGGAGCAATCCAAGGATATCGTCAAAAGCCTGATCACGAAGCATGATATCAAATGCGATTGGAAACCGGGCATCCTGCATGCCGATCATCGCGAACGGTTCGTTGCCGGAACCCATGAATATGCCGAAAAGCTTCAGACCGAATATGGCTATCAAGCCATTCGTGCCATTGGGCGGGATGAGATTCGCGACATGCTGGGGTCGGAATTTTACCATGGCGGGTCACTTGATATGGAGGCAGGGCATCTTCATCCACTGAACTTTGCACTTGGGCTTGCGGATGCGGCACGTGCCGCAGGGGTGAAGATTTACGAAAACACGACTGTCACCAGCTATGACAATGGTGAAAAGGTCGTTGTCAAAACGACCAGTGGGCATCGTGTTACAGCGGATATGATGGTGCTGGGCTGCAACGGTTATCTTGATGGTCTGGAAGACCGCGTTGCCAGGCGCGTCATGCCGATCAACAATTTCGTTATCGCGACCGAGCCATTGGGCGATGATCTGGCGCGGGAACTGATCCGCGATGATGTGGCGGTGGCGGATTCAAAATTCGTGATCAATTATTATCGTCTGTCGGCCGATAAACGGATGCTGTTTGGCGGTGGGGAGACGTACAGCTATCACTTCCCCAAGGACATCAAATCCTTTGTCGCCCCGCATATGCTTGAAGTCTATCCGCAGCTTAAAGACGTTAAAATCGATTATGGCTGGGGTGGGACATTGGCGATTACGATGAATCGTATGCCGTTCTTCCGCAAGGTAGAGGACCGCGTTTTTACCGCGACCGGTTATTCAGGGCATGGGGTGGCAATGGCGACACTGGCCGGGCAGATCATGGCCGATGCGATATCGGGCACGCTGGAACGGTTTGATGTGATGTCAAACATCAAAATTCCGAGATTCCCGGGCGGCAAGGCATTTCGTTATCCGTTCCTGGTTCTTGCCATGACTTGGTATTCGATCCGCGACAAACTTTAGGATGCGGTTGCCGGGGCTTTCGCGCCACCGTTGTTGACCCCGCGAGCCGTAAGGCGGGCCCTGGTTTTTTGCCAGACAGCCGGATTGACAGCCAGAATGGCGGCATCGGAGAACGATACGTCATATCCCCGGTTAATTGCGGCCTGTATGGTGGACTGGACGCAATAGTTACCGTCAAGTCCGACGATTTGCAGTTTGCCGACTTTCTGGCGTTCCAGAACCTTTTCAAGTTCCGGTGCGCTGAAAGCATCGGCGCGCGCTTTGGTGATATCGTGGTCAATATCACCGTTCAGGCGCGCATCCAGATCCAACCCGGGGGATTTGGGGCCACCACGGCCCTTGTTCAGCAGCCTCACCAGAATATTGATATACCAGCCCTTGAATATCTGCCGGACCGAGATAACCGGTTGACCTGTCTCGTTGGCAATCAGAACGAGTTCATTGATCGCGGAAATAGTTTTGTCGACCAATGCCGGGTCATAGGCATTCTTGCCAGTCGCCAGCGTAAAATCCTCCTGCAGATCGATGATCAGAAGGGCGCTGTTTGGACGTTGTGAAAGGTCTATTTTTTGACCTTTACTTGGCGTGGTATGGCGTTTGTGTCCATAAATTGTATAGGCAACCAGGGCCAGAATGATGACTGTTCCGATGCCGATCAAAAGCCACATACCGTCTTTCTCCGCTGTCGTCCGTTCTCGTCCTTTGCAATCGGTTTGGCGCATTACAGTTTCACAGGACTGTCGGCAGATATGCCCTGCGATTTGCGATTTCAGTGCGCGTAAAGATTGCCCCGCGTGACATTATTTTGTTCGGAGCAGGACAGCCTTGTCAACATGCCGGGGTGAAGAAAACGGATAAATAGTTCGCCAGAACCATGATTTTAATGGCTTCTGGCTTATTTCGGCGACCATGCGGAAACCGGATCGTATCGTTCGCCCTTGCCGAGAATTATACCGTTATGCGCGGCTATTCCGATTTCGAAACTTGATGCAATCCGAAGGGCGCGTTCCATGAAATGACGTGCGGCTTCTGTTTCACAATTTTCACCAAGTGTTTCGGCAAACAGTTCCAGCCAACGATCAAAATGGGTGCGATCAATCTTCAGCGTCAGGTGCTTTTGCATCGGGCGACCATCATAGGAGCCACTGGCAAGCGCCACTGACGACCAGAACATGCACATCCGTTCCAGATGGTGATCCCAGTCGGTGATTTTTTCGGCAAAGACCGGGCCCAGCATCGCGTCATCGCGGACCTTGGCGTAAAAGCCGTGCACGACATTTTTGATCATGTCGTGATCGATCCCGGTTTCCTCGCGGATTTTCCGGGTTGCGATTTCACGTCGTTCTTTGATTTCGGCAATGGTTGGTTGATCTGACATGCTGGTCTCGTGATAAATGGGCTGCCGCGACATGACATAAGTCAGTTTGTTCTATTACGCAAACTCGTCGCGCAATCCGTAATAGCGATAGGCAAGGCTGCGTCCAATCCGGCGGAACCGTGCCAGCGGGAAACGGTCTGGCGGCGTGCCCATTATGGTACCGATTGCATCCGACCCCTGTGTGCCCAGAATTTGTCGGCCCAGCATCTGACCGGCAAGACTGCCAAGTGCCACACCATTGCCGTGCCACGCCAATCCCGTCCAGACATCGCGATGGCCCGGAACCCGGCCAAGATAGGGACGGAACGATTGCGAAAGACAGGCAAGACCATTCCAGTGATGGGTGATTTCAACGTCCTGCCATGCCGGGAACATGCGGTGAAAATGCCTCAAAAGATGCTGCTTGGCCGCGTTAAAGGCGGCGGGAGTTGCGGTGATGCCGCCACGGCCACCAAACATGAACCGGTTATCGGGAAGCTTACGGAAATAATGCAGCAGAATGCGGCTATCAAACGCCATCAGATCGCTGGTCCAGCCCTGTGCGGCAAACTCGTCATCGGATATCGGGCGCGTAACGAGGATACCGGAAAAGACGGGCATCAATCGTCCACCGATCCAGTCGGGCAGGTTTTCCGCACTATATCCATTGGTCGCAATCACGACCTTTCGGGCTGAAATCCGGGCTTTGCCGCAGGACAGTTGATAGCTGTTACCGGTGTCATTCAGTCCGTCGATGGTCGCCTGTTCGAATATCCGAACACCCCTGGCTGCGCATTGCTGATGAAGCCCCACCAGATATTTCATCGGATGCAGGCCAAACCCGGCTTTGACGTGGAGGCCACCATAGGTTTCATTGGCAGCAAGGCCGCGTTCGCGAAGCTGTTCACGCGTCAGGAATTCGGTTTTGATATCGGTGAAATGCGCGGTTTCAGCGGCATCTTCGCGCAGTTCTGCCACCCGGTTCGATCTGTGGGCAAGAATGATTTCACCGTTTGAATGACGGTCTGCATCGACTTTCCAGTCATCCAGTCGTGATGCGACTAGGTCGATAGCGCGACGTTGAAGGCGGGCGAAATGGCGCGTTTCATCCTCGCCAAACTGTTTGGCAAGCTGGCTGTAACTTTTACCGCTGCCGCCCATGCACCAAAACCCGCGATGGCGCCCGGATGCGCCCCAAGAACTGCGTCCCGGAACGAAACCTGCAACCGGGACCCCGTTTTCAGCCAGTTCCAACGCGGTCGACAGGCCGGTATATCCGCCGCCGATAACGGCGACATCGATGGTGATTGTGTCGTCATCCGGCATTTTTTCACAATCGGGCAGGGAGCCTCCACTGGCGGCCCAGTAAGTGTTGGGCAAGCTGGCAGTCTGATAGGCCGGGGGTTGATAAAGTCGTTTAAGCATGGGGTACTCTTGGGGTGATAGCGGGGCAAATGACAAACACCCGGCGGATGATATATCGCGCCGGGTGTTTGTGTAATGTCTTGATTTAAATCGGAACTTACATTTTTCCGATTTTTTTGGCTGTTGCATCAAAAGCGGCACGGGCTCGTTTGACCAGTTCATCAACTTCGCTGTGCGTGATGCAAAGCGGCGGCGAGGCCACCATGCGATCACCGCAGGCCCGCATGATAACGCCATTTTCCACACAGGCATCACGGCAGATGGTGCCGACCGTGCCCGGTTTATCGAACGGTTTGCGCGTTGCCTTGTTTTCTACCAGCGGAATACCGGCAATCAAGCCGACGGTTTCAACGGCCCCGACCAGCGGATGATCGGCTAGGGTTTTGAGCTTTTCGGCAAAATACGGACCGATATCATCGCGAACACGTTCAACCAGTTTTTCATCACGAATGATGCGGATGTTTTCCAATGCCACTGCTGCTGCTGCCGGGTGTCCGGAATAGGTGAAGCCATGGGTGAATTCGCCGCATTCGTTGATCAGCACATCGGCAACCCGTTCACCCACCATGACGGCTGAAATCGGAAGATATCCCGACGACATGCCCTTTGCCATCGGCATCAGGTCCGGCTTGATGCCGAAAGTATCGGAACCAAACCAGTTGCCGGTACGGCCAAAGCCGCAAATGACTTCGTCAGCAATCAGAAGTATGTCGTATTTCTTGCAGATACGCTGAATTTCCGGCCAGTAGGTCGATGGTGGAATGATTACGCCACCGGCCCCCTGGATCGGTTCACCGATAAAGGCACCGACGCGATCCGCACCGAGTTCCTCGATTTTTTCTTCAAGCTTGCGCGCGACAATTAGGCCGAATTCTTCGGGGGTATGATCACCACCTTCACCGTACCAGTATGGTTGATCGATATGGGTGACATCAGGCAAAAGCGGCCCGCCCTGCGCGTGCATGCCAGCCATCCCGCCAAGAGATGAACCGGCAATCGTCGATCCGTGATAGGCGTTTTTGCGGCTGATAATGTATGTACGTTCCGGCTGGCCTTTAAGCTTCCAGTACTGGCGCACCATGCGCACGACCGTGTCGTTCGCTTCCGATCCGGAATTGGCGTAGAATACGTGGTTCAATCCGTCCGGCGTGATTTCCGCAAGAACCTTTGAAAGCTCGATCGCGGGCGTATTCGCACACTGGAAGAAGTTGTTGTAATAAGGCAGTTCAAGCATCTGGTTATAGGCGGCTTCGGCAAGTTCCTTGCGGCCATATCCGACATTTACGCACCACAGACCGGCCATGCCATCGAGATATTGTTTGCCATACGAATCTTCGATGAACACGCCTTTGGCGCGCGTAATAACGCGCGTGCCACGGCTGTTCAGATCCGCCGTATCGGTAAACGGATGAATGTGGTGTTGCTGATCAATATCCTGCCAATAGGCGGTTTTGTCGAAATTATTCATAACGTCTCCTGACAGCGATGCTTGCCTGTTTTGTGCGATATGTTGAACATCTGGGTTTAGTGTTCGTTTTTTTGAACACCTTTGCAAGGGGAAATTTCATGAAACAATTTTGGCGTTTTGGAGCCATATTTAATATGTGATGGCTGTTTTAAACAGCTTGGGCATTCAGTCATTGTCGCGGGTGGTTGTTATTTTGCAGTGCATTATTTGCACGATATATCGCACGAGGGGCTTGACCGCGATCACCGGGCGGGGCACCATGAGAACGTAAAATAAAGAGGCTTTTCCGGGAGTATTAGACGATGAACAAATCGTTCGTCGAAGACAGTAGGGCGGAAGCTCAACGATTCTTTGAAGCAAACCCAGATATTGAACTTATTGAATTGCTTATTCCGGATGTAAACGGGGTGTTTCGCGGCAAGCGAATCAGCAAGCAGAAGTTTCTTAAAAGCTTTCACGAAGGCATCAATATGCCGGGTTCCGTGTGTCTGGTGGACATCACCGGCGACAACCCGGAAGGTACAGGCATGCTCTGGTCCAGTGGTGATCAGGACAATCTGGCCAAACCGATCCCCGGTACGCTGCATGCTGTTCCGTATGGGGAACTGCCGTTGGCGCAGGTGATGATGAGCCTGTATAATCTGGATGGCACCAGATTTTTCGCCGATCCGCGCAATGTGTTGCAGGGAGTTGTTGACCGTTTGGCGGCCGACGGTTTTTATCCGACCGTTGCGCTTGAACTTGAATTCTATCTGGCAGATCAGAACGAACAAACCGCCGCACCCTTGCCGCCTGCACCGCTTGGCGGCGGTATCGCATCTGATGGTGTGCAGGTCTATGGCCTGCAGCAGATCGAGGATTTCGAAAAAGTCCTGCATGATGCGGTTGCCGAACTGAACCGGCAGGGCATTCCGGCCGATACTATCGTCGCCGAAGCCGGGCCCGGCCAGTTTGAAATCAATCTAGGACATGTGAATGACCCGATGCAGGCGGCTGATCACGCCATGCAGCTTAAACGCGTTGTCAAAGGCATCGCCTGGGATCACGGTGTAACCGCGACTTTCATGGCAAAACCCTATTCCGATCAGGCGGGCAACGGATTGCACGTTCATGTATCGCTGCGTGACGAGGAAGGAAACAACGCCCTGTCGCCCAAGGGGGACGAGGATGTTTCCGACCTGCTGTTGAACGCAATTGGCGGCTTGCAGGCGTCAATGTTTGAAAGCATGGCGATCTTTGCGCCAAACCCGAATTCCTATCGCCGGTTCCAGAACAAGGCCTATGCGCCGATGTCGCCGAACTGGGGGCTTAACAACCGTACTGTGGCCCTGCGTATTCCGGCTGGTGGCCCGGAAGCGGCCCGTATCGAACATCGTGTATCGGGCGCGGATGCCAACCCGTATCTGGTTCTGGCCTGTGTTTTGGCGGGCATGCATTACGGCATGAAGAGCAAACTTGATCCGGGCGAGCCGATTGTTGGCAACGGTTACGAGCAGCACGGGGGACGTGTTGTCCCGCGCAGCATGATTTCGGCGCTTGATCACTTTATTGAGGGAAAAATCGTTCGTGAATATCTGGGGGAACGGTTTGTCGATGTGTTCGATATTTGCCGACGTTCCGAATATGACGAATTCTTCTCCGAGGTCACGCCGCTTGAATATCGCTGGTATCTTGATGCGGTATAACGCAATTTTTGCAGAATGATCGCCAACAAGAGCGATCGACAGGGAAAAGTCCGGATGTCTCAAAAGGTTGGGGATCGCCTGAAAGCTGTGCGAACGATGTACGGGCTGTCCCAGCGGGAGCTGGCGCGCCGCGCCGGTGTCACCAACAGCACGATATCAACGATTGAGCAGAACCGGGTCAGCCCGTCGGTCGACAGTCTGGCCAAGGTTCTGGCAGGCATCCCCATGAGCCTGATCAACTTCTTTACGATTGATCTGGAGAACGGCGAGGAGATTTTCTTTCGCAAGGAAGACCTCGTCGAACTTTCCGATGGCACCATGTCGATGCGTCTGGTCGGCGCGACCAGAAAGGACCGCAATCTGCGCGTCCTTCATGAAATCTATCCGTCCGGCGGCGATACCGGCGACAATCTGATCGTCCAGAAGGGCGAGGAAGCTGGTGTTGTTGTCCGTGGCAAGCTTGAAGTAACGGTGGGCGAACGGATTCAGATTCTTGGGCCGGGTGATGCCTATTACTTCAATGCGGAAATTCCGCACCGGTTTCGCAATGCAGGCGACGTTGAATGCGAAGTCGTCAGTGCCGCGACACCACCGTCATACTGATTGCACAATCATCATGTTTGAATACAGCGCGGAACAAACAGAACGCGCGACCCGTCAGGAGGATTTCCGATGACAAACCAGTTGAATTTGGAACAGCTGAGCGCACAGGCAGCAAGCCTGACGATCCGCAATAAGGCATTTATCAATGGTGTCTATGTCGATGCCGTATCGGGCAAGACATTCGATTGCATCAGCCCGCGCGATGGTAAGGTTTTGACCAAAGTAGCCGAATGCGACGTCGAAGACGTCAATCGCGCAGTGACCTCGGCACGTGCAGTCTTTGAAAAAGGCAGTTGGTCGGAAGCATCGCCGGGCAGGCGCAAGGCCGTCATGATGAAGTTTGCCGACCTGATGGAAAAGCATGCTGGCGAACTGGCGCTGCTTGAAAGTCTTGATATGGGCAAACCGATCAGTCTTGCCGCGGGCGATGACATTCCATTGTCCTATAAATGCATCCGCTGGTACGCCGAGGCGATCGACAAGATTTATGACGAAATTTCACCGGGCGAAGCACGTGCAATCGGCATGATTACGCGCGAACCGCTGGGCGTGGTTGCCGCTGTTGTGCCATGGAACTTCCCGTTGATGATGGCGGTCTGGAAGCTTGGCCCGGCATTGGCGATGGGCAACTCGATCATCCTGAAACCTGCCGAACAATCGCCGCTGACCGCGATCCGTGTTGCGGAACTGGCGGTCGAGGCGGGCATTCCAGCCGGTGTTCTGAACGTTCTGCCGGGCTTTGGTCCGACGGCGGGCAAGGCGCTTGGTCTACATCCGGATGTAGATTGCGTGACCTTCACCGGTTCGGGCGAGGTCGGGAAACTGTTCCTGCAATATTCCGGTCAGTCGAACATGAAACGCGTCTGGCTGGAATGCGGTGGCAAAAGCCCCAATATCGTTCTGGCCGATTGTCCGGATATGGACGCGGCGGCTGAAGCTGCAGCAGGCGGAATTTTCTATAATCAGGGCGAGGTGTGTACCGCTGGTTCGCGCCTGATTGTTGAAGAAAGCATCAAGGACGAATTCATCGAGAAAGTGGTTGCCGCAGGCAGCAAGATGCAACCGGGTGATCCACTTGATCCCAATAGCCAGATGGGCGCGATTGTCGACGAAAATCAGATGAATCGTGTTCTGGGCTATATCGAGAAAGGTGCGGCAGAGGGGGCAAAACTTTGCACGGGGGGCAAGCGCGCGCGTACCGAGTCCGGTGGTTATTATGTCGAGCCAACCGTGTTTGACGCGGTCAAAAACGACATGACAATCGCCAAGGAAGAAATCTTTGGCCCGGTTTTGTCGGTGATTTCGGTCAAGGATTGGAAAGAGGCTGTTCAGACGGCAAATGATACGCCATATGGACTTGCCGCAGCCGTATGGACGCGCGATATCAACAAGGCGCATCTGGCTGCGAAAAAGCTGCGGGCTGGTCTTGTCTGGGTCAATTGCTGGGACGGTGGATCGATCACCATGCCGTTTGGCGGTTACAAGCAATCGGGCACTGGTCGCGACCGTTCGCTGCATGCAATGGACAAATATTGTGAAATCAAGTCGACCTGGATTGCACTGGGCGACGCCTGAGGTTCGGAAAGGACAAGGGGACTTACTATGAGCAGTACCGGGGTTATTGATACCAAAGGCGGCGACAACGCCTTTACTGCGAAATCCGTGCATCAGAATACCAGCGAGCCGATGTATTCCGGCGCGCTGTCATTCATGCGCCGCAAATATACCCGTGATCTTACGGGCATTGATGTTGCGGTCACGGGTATTCCCTTTGACCTTGCAACGTCAAGCCGCCCGGGAACGCGACTTGGCCCGCAGGGGGTGCGTCGTGCGTCGGTCAACCTTGCATGGGCGCCACATTTTCCGTCCGGGCGCGATATTTTCGGTGAACTGGCCGTGATTGACTATGGCGATATGGTCATTGACCCTGGCTATCCGCACAAAATCCCGGAAATGATCGAGGATCACGCACGTGATATCGTCAGTTCCGGGGCAAAGATGCTGACCATCGGCGGGGATCATTTCATTAGTTACCCGATCCTGAAAGCCCATGCCGAAAAGTACGGCAAGGGGATTTCGCTGATCCAGTTTGATGCGCATTCCGACACATGGGAAGATGACGGTGATCGTATCGATCATGGCACCATGTTCTGGCATGCGGCAAAGAACGGCATTGTCGATGCATCCAAATCAATCCAGGTCGGCATCCGTACGCACAATGAATCGACCCATGGATACAACATCCTTTACGGGCCCGATGTGCAGGCGATGTCGATTGATCAGATCGTTGCCAAAATCAAGGATGTGGTCGGTGACAATCACGCATACATCACCTTTGATATCGATGGACTTGATCCGTGCTATGCCCCGGGGACTGGTACGCCGGTACTGGGCGGGTTGACCAGCCATCAGGCGGTTTCAATCCTGCGTGGTCTTGCGGGCGGTATCAATCTGATCGGTTCGGACGTGGTTGAAGTCTCTCCGCCTTATGACGTATCGGACATTACATCATTGGCCGGTGCGACGATTGCCTGGGAAATGCTGAACATTCATGCGGTAAACCGAAAGCCATAATCAGGCGATCATAAAGAATTCAAAAAGGGCCGGTATTATTTACGATACCGGCCCTTTGCTTTTTGCGGCTGCTGTGATGTTATTTCAGCTATTCAGTGTATTGGAGGAAAGACATGAAACCGGTTTCAATTTCGCTTTTAACGATTTGTGGCATTGATGAACTGCTAACCCATCAGACCCGTTCGGTTTCACATGTGCTTTCGGTTATTGATCCGGAACGTCTGGACCCTGATGCCTTTGCGTCCTACGCCCCGCATGAACGCACAATTTTACGCTTCCACGATATTATCG
>CAMPHD010000013.1 GCA_946885765.1 uncultured Thalassospira sp. | reverse complement strand
GCGGCGAGCTTGCACGCCTTACGCATGCGCTCGATCATCGCCGGATTCATGATCGCACGCAGCAAACGGCGTTCCATGATCTTGAATTTCTCGCTAGCTTCCGAACCTGGCGCTACTTCGCAGTGATAAACAAAAAGCCGCGGCAAATACAAAAGTCCTGCCATCCAGGCAATAATGCTGATGACATGCAGGGATTTAATGACGCTATAGGTGTCCATGTCTCTCTCTTCTGGTCGATCCGGGATCATCGATATCAGGAAATTTCAAACAGGATAACCGTTTGAACGACATGCGGAAATGCCCAAACGTATTACCCGCCTGCCGCATCGCGACTGAGATCAGGCTTCTATCACGCTTTGTCTGCACCTAACGGCTGCTTGGCAACCGCACAGCTATGCTCGTCCGGACACCACCAACCACGTGTTTCAACTGCGTAATCATCTGGTCCGTTCTGATCAAGTGCCTGCTGCGTCTCGTTGACCACTTCAACCAGTCCGCTGATAAAGCGCGGATGTGAGCACACAGTACGAACCCGTTCATAGACCGGGATTTTCAGTTCATCGGCAATCTCGCGATATTCGATATCGAGCTCGACCAGCGTTTCGGAATGCTCGGTGACGAAGGCAATCGGAACGATCACGAGCGGGGCACCATCCTTCCCCGCACGTTCAATTTCATGCTCGGTCGACGGTCCGATCCATTCCATCGGACCCACCCGGCTTTGATAACAGACCAGCCAGTCCAGATCAGCAATCGCCATCTTATCGACCACCGCCTGCGCCGATTTTTCAATCTGTGACTGATAGGGATCACCACGTTTGGTAATCACGGCCTTTGGTACACCATGAGCGGAAAACAGAAGACGCGGCTTGCCAACCCCAAGATCAGCGGCTTTTTTCAGAGCATTTACATACCCGACCTTGATCATTTCGGCAGATGCTTCAACAAAACCCGGATTGGTGGGATAACAGCACGCGGTCTTGATCGCCGCATTGAGGCCAACCTTGTGGCAGGCCCGTTTCCAGTCCTTGACTGATGATCCACTGGTGGTTGTTGAAAATTGCGGATAAAGCGGTAGCAAAATCTGTTCATCCGCACCCCATGCCTTGACCGCAGCAGCGCTGTCATCGGCAAACGGTTTCCAGTAACGCATCGCAATAAAACAACGGTTTTCATAACCATCATCTAGCCCGTTAAGTGCTGTTTCAAGCGCATCTGCCTGATCCTGGGTCAGTTCCAGTAACGGTGATTTTCCACCGATATGCTCATAAATCTCGCGTGCAATCGGAGCGCGGCGGCTGGAAATAAGCTTTGCCAGAAAATACCGGAACGGATTGGGCAGACTGATAATCGCCGGATCATTAAACAGATTGAACAGGAACGGTTTCACCGCATCCGGACCATCCGGACCACCCAGATTGAAAAGAATGATCGCGCGTTTTTTACGCTTTAGTTCGGACATCGGCATATCCTTCATGGCGTTTTGAAACTGTCCGGTTCATCCCGGAAGCCTCGTTTTGGATAAACCCGTCCCGCTTCTTTTGATCCCGCGGTCATAATGGCCAAACAGGATAGAAGCGCAACGGGTTTAAGCCATTTTACGCATTGAATTTTTCAATCGATTTGATCGATTTCAATTGTCACCGATAATTTCGAATAAATTCGACCAGTTTGCCGACATTTTCAGGTGATGTTTCCGGCGTGATGCCATGCCCCAGATTGAAAATGAAGGGGCCATTGCGCAGCGTATCAAGAATACGGCGTGTTTCCTTGATCATCTCATCTCCGCCGGTAATCAGATACATCGGATCAAGATTTCCCTGTACCGGCCCAAGAGGCTGAAGGTTTTCCGCCACCCATTTCAATGGCACGCCACTATCAAGGCCAACCGCATCGACGCCGGTCTGCTGTTTGAAGTCGATTAGATGCAAGCCAGCACCTTTTGGAAAGCCAATCACCGGCAAATCCGGATGTACTGTCTTGAGATTTGTGACAATTTTTTTGGTCGGTTCGATCACCCAGCGTTTAAAGCCGTTTTCTGACAATACCCCGCCCCAGGTTTCAAATAGCTGGATGCATTCCGCACCGGCTTCGACCTGTTTCAGCAGATATTGCGTCGTGGCTTCGACCAGAATGTCGATCAGACGTAAAAATCCTTCCGGATCGCCATAGGCAAACCGTCTGATATTGGCAAAATCCTTGCTGCCTTTCCCCTCAACCATATAAGTCGCCACCGTCCACGGTGCCCCGGCAAAGCCGATCAGCGATGTATGTGAGGGAATGGATGCCGAAAGTTTTGCCACCGTCTCGTAAATCGGACCCAATGTATCGTGAATGCGATCAACATTCAGGATATCAAGGCCAGATGCATCGCGAATGGCGTCAAGTTGGGGACCTTCTCCCTGCTTGAAGCCCAAATGCTGTCCAAGTGCCTGCGGTATGACGAGGATATCGGAAAACAGAATTGCCGCATCGAAGTCATAGCGCCTGAGCGGCTGCAAGGTAACTTCGCAGGCAAGATCAGGATTATAGCAAAGATCGAGGAATGAACCGGCCTCGGACCGTGTTGCGCGATATTCCGGAAGATAGCGACCCGCCTGGCGCATCAGCCAGACCGGGGGTACCGGTAATGTTTCACCGGAAAGGGCGCGCAAAAAGGTCTTGGTTGGTTTGGGCATGACGTTTCCTGTTTGACTGCCCGAAACTGCCTTTCAAGAGGCGTTTCCGGGTATGATAGTCCCGATCCTTTTGTCAGACATGATGTCCTGACGTTTGTATTCGGTTTCCGGTTCCTGACCCGTGAATTATGTCCTGAAGCCTGTCCAGGTCGTTTTTCCACCGTGTCTCTAACAAAACCTTCTTTAATAAAAAAGGATGTTGTTTGTTAGTGGTTCCCTGTGGATAACGGGGATTAAATTTGGTGCACAGTTTATCCACATTGCGACTCGGGAAAAATGATTCATCTCAAACGGTCTTGGGGAAAACTGGGGACGACTCCGAACGACTCCCAAAGGTAACCTTGGGAAAAGCCACTTTTGAATAATGAGGATAACGGGGATTAATCTGGTTTTCGCCTTGTTATCCCTGCTATTAGGGAAAAAATTTTCCGCTTATCCCCCGTGGGACGGATGCTTTGAGAAATTTTGTATGACGTGCAGGATAAAATCTGTGGAAAAAATTTGGCCGGAGTCGCCCCCGTTATCCACAATTATCCACAGGCCGACTCCATCGGTTTAATTTGCGGTTGGGATTGCAGTGCCCTGTTAGATGACAGATGATCGAAATATTGAACACCGGGTTTCGGTTAAATGATGTGAAATGCTGGCAGATTGAAGGACTGCGATGATTGACGATGACAATATCTTTCACCTTCATCTGGTATCGGATTCTACGGGTGAAACCGTTGACGGGGTGGCGCGTGCCTGTATCGCGCAATTTCCCGATGTACGGGCTCATGAACATGTCTGGTCACTGATCCGCACTGATGCGCAGCTTACCCGCGTTCTGGCTGATATCGAACGCAATCCGGGGATCGTGCTTTATACGGTTTTCGATATGGATATTCGCCGCAAGCTTGAAGAAGGCTGCCGCCGTCTGCAGGTTCCGCACAGCCATGTGCTTGATAACACCATCACCATGATGGCCGGTTATCTGGGTCAGCAATCGCGTGGCCGCACCGGAGCACTCCATAAAATGGACGAGGATTACTTCAACCGAATCGAAGCCATTGATTACACCCTGTCTCATGATGACGGGCAATCGACCTGGGATCTTGAAGAAGCCGATGTCGTGATTGTCGGTGTATCGCGCACATCAAAAACGCCGACTTCGGTCTATCTGGCCAATCGTGGCATCAAAACCGCCAATGTGCCATTTGTGCCGGGCTGCCCGTTGCCCGCAGAACTCGACAAACTAAAAAATCCGCTGGTGGTTGGCCTGATCAAGGATGTTGATCAACTGGTATCGATCCGCAAAAACCGCCTGCGCCAGATTGAGCGAGGGGAGGGCGGGGATTATGTCGATCCGGTTGCCGTGCGAAATGAAGTCCATCAGGCACGCCGTTATTTCACCGATCACAGCTGGAAGATTATTAACGTCACCAGACGATCCATCGAAGAAACTGCGGCAATCATTCTATCGACCATGTATGACCGGCGCGGTCATTAATTCCATTAACTCAAAGATATCAGATAATTACAGGATCCGATATATGACCAGACTGATTCTGGCGTCTAGCAGCAAAGCCCGTCATTCCATGCTGACAAATGCGGGTGTCGCATGCGAGGCAATTGCCTCAATGATCGACGAAGACGGTTACAAACAATCAATGAAGGCCGAAGGTGCCAGTGCAGCCGAAGCTGCCGAAACACTCGCCGAAATGAAGGCGCTGCGTATGTATCGTCAGCAGCCTGACGGCATCGTTATTGCCGCGGATCAGATGTTGGAATGCAACGGGATCTGGTTTGACAAGCCGCGCGACCGGGATAATACCCGTGCTCAGTTGCGCGCGCTTCGCGGGAAAACCCATCAGCTGATTTCAGCAGCGGTCATTTACAAGGAAGGTTCGCGTATCTGGGGCACCATCGATACCGCCCATCTGACCGTCCGCAACTTTACTGATGAATGGCTTGAAGATTATCTCGATGCTACCGGAGAAGAGATTTATAACTGCGTTGGCGGTTATCAGCTTGAAGGTATCGGTGCACAGCTTTTCACCGAAGTCCGCGGTGATTATTTCACCGTTCTGGGTCTACCGCTTTTGCCGCTGATTGGTTTCTTGCGCGATCACGGGATTCTCAAGGCATAATAAACGATATTCAGGCAGGAAATTCCTCATCATGACTTCGCGAACCCCTTATCGAACCCTGTCGGGTACCTCACGCCTTGCCGGTGTGATGGGCTGGCCTGTATCGCATTCCAAATCGCCGCGACTACATGGCTACTGGTTGGCAAAATACGGAATCGACGGGTGCTATATGCCGCTTCCGGTCGAGCCAAAGAATTTTCAGGAAGCCCTGAAATCTTTGCGTAATTTGGGTTTTTCCGGGGTCAATGTCACCATTCCGCAAAAAGAAATGGCGATGCCCGAATGTGATGAACTGTCCGATCGTGCTCGTCGCATCGGGGCGGTCAATACCGTGACGTTTGCCAAGGACGGCCGCATGTTGGGCGATAATACTGACGGGTTCGGTTTTATCGAAAACCTGCGCCAGGAAGTTCCGGATATCGATTTTGCGTCCGGTCCTGCCGTAGTGCTGGGTGCGGGCGGGGCGTCGCGCGCGGTTTTGATTGCTTTGCTTGACGAAGGAAGCCCTGAAATCCGCATTGCCAATCGTACACGCAAACGCGCCGATGACTTGGCGGCTGAGATCAGCGATCCGCGGATCAAGGTCGTGAGTTGGCCCCTTGATCCGGCGGATTTGACCGATGCGTCGCTTGTGGTCAATACCACAAGCCTTGGCATGGTCGGGCAGCCGAAACTTGAAATTGATCTTGAAGGTTTGCCAAAAACCGCCCTTGTCACCGATATCGTTTACGCGCCGCTAATGACCGATCTGCTGGCACAGGCCAAAAAACGTGGCAATCGAGTTGTCGACGGGCTGGGCATGCTGCTGCATCAGGCACGGCCGGGTTTCCATCGCTGGTTCGGGATTGATCCGGAAGTTACGTCAGAGCTTCGAGAATTCGTTCTTTCTCCAGACTAATCCAAATTAAGATCACAGGACACTATTTATTATGGTGATTTTGGGACTGACCGGGTCCATCGGCATGGGTAAATCGACCGCGGCGGGGATGTTTCGCTATTTCGGTGTACCGGTTCATGATGCCGATGCCAGCGTCCATCGTTTGATGGCGCCGACTGGGGAGGGGTTTGATCCGATCATCTCGGCTTTCCCGGATGTGCTCAAAGATGGCAAAATCGACCGGCAAGTCCTGGGGGCAAAGGTCTTTGCCGACCCGGTCGCCATGAGGCGCCTTGAAGCGATTCTGCATCCATTGGTCCGGACCCATGAAAACCGGTTCCTCAAACATCATCGACTAGCAGGAAGATTATTGGTTGTGCTTGATATCCCGCTTCTGTTTGAAACAGCGGGTGAAAAACGTTGTGATCACGTTGCAGTAGTATCTGCGCCCGAATTCATTCAACGCCAACGTGTTTTGGCGCGAGTGGGGATGACGGATGCTAAATTTTCCGCCATTCTTGGCAAACAGATGCCGGATCGGGAAAAACGCCGCAAAGCCGATTTTATTATCCCGACGGGCTTGGGTCGGGCGGTAACTTTCGCTACGATACGGACCATCGTTGACCAACTGGAAAATCGGACCTGACATGCGTGAAATTGTCCTCGATACGGAAACCACCGGCCTTGATCCCTATGCTGACCATCGCCTTGTGGAAATCGGGTGTATCGAGCTTTTCAATCACATGCCGACCGGACGGCAATATCACCAATATCTCAATCCGCAACGCCCGATGCCCAAAGAGGCTTTTGACATTCATGGCCTTGGCGACGATTTCCTCAAAGATCAGCCGGTCTTTGCCGAGGTGGTTGATGATTTTCTCGAATTTATCGGTGATGATTCACATCTTGTGATCCATAACGCCGCGTTCGATATGAAGTTTCTGAATGCGGAACTTGAATGGTTGAGCAAGCCGAAAATCGTCATGGACCGAGCGATTGATACTGTGCAGATGGCACGCAAAAAATTCCCCGGTTCCCCGGTTAGCCTTGATGCACTGTGTCGTCGTTTCAAGATCGACAACTCGAACCGTACCCTGCACGGGGCACTTCTTGACTCAGATTTGCTTGCACTGGTTTATCTTGAACTGCTGGGTGGGCGACAGCACGGCCTGTTGCTTGATCCTAAAACCGCAGCTGCAAGCAAAGAAGTCAGGAGTAAAGATATTCCGCGCGTGGTCGGTCCAAAGGAAACCCGTCTCGAACCACGACCACAGGTCATCAGCAACGAAGAGCTTGCTGCCCATAACGCCTATATTGAGAAAAAACTCAAAGACGCCTTATGGTTAAAAGAGGTTTGATGTGGTCGGCATATTTTCCCGATATGCTGTAACGTCCAGACTTCATATTTCATACCGGAATATCCGGCTTTCCTTGTTCGGACGGGTTGCTGTCCTGATATTGCTGTCCGGCATGTTCCTGTTCGATACAGGGGCGGGAAGGGCGCAGGAATCAGGTGATTCTTCGGGTAGTTCTCTTGATAAAATCTTGCCCTATACCATTCACCAGTCCGGAGATGGATCGGAATCCATTCGCCCGGAACCCGGTTATTTTGACGACCTTGTCACCGCACTGTTTGAAGATGTCCAACTGCCTTATGTCGTGGCACAGCAAACCCCGTGGAAACGGATCATGGAACAGGCCACCCAGGGGGACCGGCATGTGATTTATCCGACAACCCGGACCGCAGACCGCGAAGACAGCTTCAAATGGGTCGGCCCGGTCAGCCGGACGATCTGGAACCTGTATGGTTATGCCGATGCCAAATGGCATAATATGGTGTTTGACGATATCCTGATTTCGGCCCGTATAGGGGTTTTGCTGGGATCGGCGCGTGAAACCTATTTGCGCCAACGTGGCGGGCAGCAACTGGTGCTGATTCCACGCGAAGATTTGCTGCTGCCGATGCTGCAGGCCGGTCGCGTCGATTTAATCGCGATTGGTGGCTCGGTCTTGCGCCATTATCGCGACATCGTCGATCCAAGCGCGCAGCAACGCGATATCGACGGGGTGTTACCCTATCGAAGCTGCTACCTTTATCTGGCGATCAGCGGCGATGCTCCGGACAAAGATATCCAGAACCTGCAAAAATCACTCGATAAGAGTAAACAAAGTGGACAATTTGTCTATTTTCGCAAAAAGCATGGCCTGTCTAGCAATGTCGACAGCCCCTTTTTGCATGCGATGCTAAATCTCGACAATAACGGTGTTGGCTGCATTGATCTTTTCGGACGGGATGACTGACCGGGCCTGTTTGTGAACCGGCGCACTTGTTGCGATCATCAAGTTCTGGCTAAAAAGGTCGCACGTTCCTTGATCGATATGTTTACCGATGAACCTGCCATGCTGGATCGGGTCAATGCTCTGTCGGTCAAGACTCATGAACTGTTGTTCTTGCGGACATGACGTCCGATGCGGCACCGATTGCCGGTAAGGAAGAGGAATAACGGCCATGAGTGTTTCAACATCCCCGAAATTCAAGGAAAATGCACACGACGCGCTGCGTGATGAAAGTTTGCAACGGTCATGTTCATTGGTGCGCCGATGCTGCCGAGGCGCGTGAAACCGTCCTTCCCATCAGCCTCATGATCAGCAGGTGGCCCTGTTTGAACAGATGGTGTTTTAACGTCAATGCCGCGGTCGGCCATGTCGCAAGCCCGGAAATATCCCGCGCGAAGTCGCGCGTTTTCTTGCCGAATACAGCCGAAACCCTCTATACGCTGAACATGCTTCCCGACACCCATATCGCGGTTTTAAAAGCCAGAGATATCGTCGGAACTTACGAAGAAGTATGGGCGCGGTTGCGCGAACGGGAAGGAAACGGCAATATGCCGCGAACATTCCTTTGGGTGACGGGCCCGTTGCGAACAGGCGATATCGAACAGACGATACAGCTGGGTGCGCACGGACCGCGCCGTTTGCATATCGTTCTGGTGGATGACTCAAAAGAAAACGCAAAAAAGACGGCGCTCTGTCAGCGACGAAGAAAAGGCCCTGTGGGAGGTCTTCACGCGTGACGTCAAACCCCTGCGTTCCAAACAACGCAAGGGGAACGATGCCGTGTTTGAACTTGATGACGATCATCCCAAAAGCGAGACGGCGATGCCGTTACCTGACGATCTGCAGGGCGAAATCAACAAGGCAGAAGAAGTTCGGGCTGCGCGCAATCTGCCATCGGCACGTAATGCCGACCGCGGGCCGCAGATCAAAAACCGTGCATTGGCCGAACTTGAACCCGGTGTTACCGATAATATTGATAAATCGACGGCCAAAAAGTTCCAGAAAGGCCAGATGTCAATCGATGGGCGTATCGATTTGCACGGCATGACCCAGGATGTCGCCCATCATGCGCTGAACGCGTTTATCGAAGACAGCTGGCGTGTCGGAAAACGTTGTGTTCTGGTAATTACCGGCAAGGGATCGCGCGCCGATGAATATGGCCGCACCGGTCTTTTGCGACAACGCACCCCGCAATGGCTAAGCGCGCCGCGCTTGCGTACCCGTATTCTTGCCATCAGCGAAGCCCGTATTCAGCACGGCGGATCGGGTGCTTTTTATGTTCTGCTGAAACGGAGACGCCCGTGACACCCTTTGGCAATCGTATTCGCGAATTACGGGCGCGGCACAATGTCACCCTGACAGATATGGCAAACGCCTTGCAGCTCTCGCCAGCTTATCTTTCTGCCCTTGAACATGGTCATCGTGGTCGGCCAAGCCCTGGACTGGTGCAGCAGATTTGCGGTTATTTCAATTTGGTCTGGGATGAAGTTGACGAAATCAAGCGTCTGGCACAGCTTTCCCATCCCAAGGTTACGGTGGATACCGCCGGACTTGAACCCTCGGCAACCGAACTGGCCAATCTCCTGTCTGAAAGGATCGCCGGTTTAAGCGATGATCAGCTTGCCCGTATGCTGGCTATTGTTAGCGAACGTGTCGGTTGACCATACATTAGTTCGCCGGGCGGTTGAAAAATATCCTGCCCTGGTTCGGGCTGGGCAGGCGGACCCGCATGGCAGTTCTGCAACAGATGAAGATGATATTGCCTTAATGGTGTGAAACACGGTTTGACTATTGTTTCAATCGGCGTTATCAGTCTGTGGTGTTTCACACCTGAAACATGAAACAGTCCTGCCTGCTTCACAACTACAAGGTTACGACCGGTCCGCAGCCACTCTGATCTGCCTGACTGTCAACCGCATTCCTCTCTTTATATCTCCTCCTTTCAATCATCGCCCTTCCCGGCAATCACAAGATCATTAAACGCACATATGCATCTTCAGGAACTCAAAAAGAAATCCCCGACGGAGCTTCTTGCCCTGTCCGAGGAACTCGAAATCGAAAACGCCAGCACGCTCCGTAAACAGGAGCTGATGTTTGCCATTCTCAAACAGTTGGCTGAAAACGATCACGCCATTTTCGGCGAAGGCGTGTTGGAGGTTCTGCCGGACGGCTTTGGCTTCCTGCGTAGCCCCGAGGCAAACTACCTTGCCGGTCCGGACGATATCTATGTCTCGCCGAGCCAGGTGCGCCGCTTTGGTTTGCGCACGGGTGACACGGTTGAAGGCCAGATTCGTTCCCCCAAGGAAGGCGAGCGTTATTTCGCGCTGCTCAAGGTCGACAAAGTCAACTTTGATGCACCCGAAAAAGTTCGCCATCGCATCAATTTCGATAACCTGACCCCGCTTTACCCGGACGAGCCGCTCAAGATGGAGCGTCACCTCGACCAGGAAGGCAACAAGGACATCACCAACCGCGTAATCGAACTTGTTTCGCCGCTTGGTAAAGGTCAGCGTGCCCTGATCGTCGCACCGCCGCGCACCGGTAAAACCGTGATGCTGCAGAACATTGCGCATGCGATCGAGGAAAACCACCCGGAAGCCTATCTGATCGTTCTTCTGATCGATGAACGTCCGGAAGAAGTGACCGACATGGATCGCTCGGTAAAAGGCGAGGTCATCAGTTCGACCTTCGACGAACCGGCACAGCGTCACGTTCAGGTTACTGAAATGGTTCTGGAAAAGGCAAAACGCTTGGTCGAGCACAAGCATGATGTCGTCATCCTGCTGGACTCGATCACCCGTCTTGCACGTGCTTACAACACCGTCGTTCCGAGCTCCGGCAAGGTTCTGACCGGTGGTGTCGATGCCAACGCCCTGCAACGCCCGAAACGTTTCTTCGGTGCTGCACGTAACATCGAAGAAGGCGGCTCGCTGACCATCATCGCAACCGCGCTGATCGATACCGGCTCGCGCATGGACGAGGTCATCTTTGAAGAATTCAAAGGGACCGGTAACTCCGAGCTTATTCTGGATCGCAAACTGTCTGACAAGCGTATCTTCCCGGCGATCGATATCCTTAAATCGGGTACCCGTAAGGAAGAACTGCTGGTCGAAAAAAGCGCGCTTTCCAAAATGTGGGTTCTGCGCCGTATCCTCAACCCGATGGGTCCGCAGGACGCGATGGAATTCCTGCTTGGCAAGCTCAAATCGACCAAAAACAACGACGATTTCTTCGATTCAATGAATGGCTGATCGCCGTTCGATCCTGTAATCGACCGGTCATGAAAACCCCCGGCAATCTGTCGGGGGTTTTCATTTACCGGCAAGAGGCATCCGACAGGTTTATGAGTGCGGCAGACCACTGTGATCTACTTCGCTTGAACAGGGGCAGAAGCCTGCCTACATAGCGCAGAACAGCAATAACATATTGTTCTGCAATGAAAATTACCCTGCCTTCCACACCAGTGCGCACAAGTCGCCTGTCGCTTCGTCCCTTTAAGGCGTGCGATTTTGACCAATATGCGGCCTATCATTTCCTGCCATCGGTCTATCGATATCTTTATGCAACGCCACCGGTGGGAAATGTGCTGACAGACCAGTTTTCCGTTGTTCTGACCGCGCCCTTCGATGCCGAAGGTGATGTGTTTCGCTTGGCGGTAACCCGGCGTGATGATGGTGTAGTTTTGGGCGAGGTGCTTTTGAAGCTCGCCAGCATTTCAGCCCTTCAGGCCGAAGTTGGCTATATCTTCAATCCGGAATTTGAAGGCCATGGCTATGCGACCGAGGCCGTATCGGCGATGATTGATCTTGGCTTCGATCATTTCGGTTTTCACCGGATTTTTGCCCGGCTTGATACCCAAAATATTGAATCGGTCGGTATTGTGGAACGGCTTGGTCTGCGCTGCGAAGCCCACCTGATCGAAAATGACCGGTTCAACGGCGTTTGGGGTGATGAATATATCTATGCAGTGCGGGCCGCTGAATGGCAGGGACGTGATCGTAACCGGGCCTGATCGGCAACCTCATGGAATGTTTCATGTGAAACACTTCGTTATTCAGTTCATCGCCAATGTCAGTTCGGCGCTATGGCCGTCAAGCTTCTGCCGGACCATTTTGCTATTGCCTGGTTCGACCTGCAGCTTTCCATTACCAAGATGAAGTCCGATATGATGAACCCCGTATCGCAGGGTGATGGTCAGCTCGTCAGCGGCAACAATTTCGCATTCGGTTTGGCTGTTGGCTGCCAGATGATGGGGCGGGGCGGATTTCCAGCCGGCCTGCGGTGCCAGACTGGTCAGATGCAGGGGTTCGGTGCCGGTATTTTGCAGGGTCAGCTTAAGGTTCATTTCCCCGGGCATGTCTCGCTCACCTCCTTGATTTTGACTCTTTCCTGTATGTAGGGCACATATTTTTGATGTCGATAACCATCAATGCTTGCAGTGTCCGCAATCACATGTGACTCTGGCGCTGTTCTCCCACTACGTTTTCAAGGCTGATGCAGCTTCTACTGAAATCCGTCGATTTTGCCGCCCGCGCGCATCGTGATCAGCGCCGCAAGGGCCCGGCCAATGAACCATATATCAATCATCCGATCGAGGTTTCGCGCCTGATCGTCGAATGCGAACCAGACACGGACGAATGTGTGCTCTGTGCCGCGGTTCTGCATGACGTGATTGAGGATTGCGGCGCGACCCGCGATGAAATTTCCGCCTGTTTCAACGAAATGATCGCGGATATCGTTCTTGAGGTCAGCGACGACAAAGGCCTGCCGCGCGATGATCGCAAAGCTCGCCAGATCGAAACCGCCCCGCATTTAAGCGACGGTGCAAAACTGGTTCGTCTGGCTGACAAGGTCGCCAATGTCGGTGCGATGCTGACCGATACGCCAGTCGGTTGGGACCGCGATCAGATCCTGCGCTATGTCGATTGGGCCGAGGCCGTGATTGCGCCTTGCCGCATTGCCAGCCTTGGTCTCTCGGACCGTTTCGATGCCATCGCACGCGACGTTCGCGCTTGGCACACTGAAGAAGAGGCAGGGGTTTAACCCTGCCTCTGGCTGTTAACCGTCATTCTCGCGACGGCGGGAATCCATGTTTTTCAACAAAATGCTGTCTTATGGCTTCAAAATCACCGAACCGGTGGTTTTGCGACCTTCAAGGTCGTTATGGGCCTGTTTGGCGTCCGCAAGGGCATATTTCGCACCGACATCGATCTTTACCACACCCGATTTCAGGACATCGAACAACTCGTTCGCAGTTGCCAGAAGCTCTTCGCGAGTGGCAGTATACTGGAAGACGCTCGGTCGGGTCAGGAAATAGGCACCCGGTGCGAGTGCTTTAAGCGGGACGGGCGGAACAGCCCCGGATGACTGGCCGAAACTGACCATCATGCCAAGCCGTTTCAGGCAATCAAGCGAGTCATCAAAGGTATCCTTGCCGACTGAATCATAAACAACTTCAACGCCTTGGCCATTGGTGATCTCTTTGACACGCTCGGATACCTTTTCCTCGCGATAGAGGATCGGATAATCGCATCCCTTGGATTTGGCGATGTCGGCCTTTTCCTTCGATCCGACTGTGCCGATCACGGTGGCACCCAGATGTTTGGCCCACTGGCAAACAATCTGTCCAACCCCGCCTGCAGCCGCATGGATCAGGATCGTGTCGCCTTTTTTGACGTGATAGGTTCGGCGCAGCAGATATTGTGCGGTCATGCCTTGCAACATGGCGGCTGCTGCCAAATCAAAGCTGATTCCGTCGGGGATTTTAACCAAACCCTTGGCTGGCATTACTCGTGCCTCGGCATAGGCACCAAGTGGCTGGGCGGCATAGGCAACCCGATCACCAACTGCAAGGTCGGTCACGCCGTCACCTACTGCCTCAATCACGCCTGAACCTTCAAGCCCAAGGCCTGAGGGCAGGGACGGGGCCGGATAAACCCCGGCACGAAAATAGATATCGATATAGTTCAGCCCGACGGCTTCCTGCCGCAGGCGAACTTCGCCTACACCTGGTTTACCCAGCTCGACATCTTCAAAGCGCAGCACGTCGCTGCCGCCAGTTTCATAAAATCGGAAAGCTTTGGTCATCTGTGACCTCCCGTTAAGGCGCTGTTTTCGGCGCTTGTCTGATCAATGGACCAAGTCTATTTCAGAAAACGGCATTTTGCTATCCGGCAGGTTTGGTTTTGCCCGTTCCGACGGATGTTAAAAGGTGGTATTTCACCTGATGGAATGCCAGACAAAATTGGTTGATGGCTGTTTGTTCAGAAGAGATTGCCCTGATCGCTCGGAATAACCAGATCGACGCCTTCGATTTTCAAAAGCGCGCGTTTGGTTTCAAGCCCACCGTCACCGGAATAACCGCCCGGTTTGCCGCCGCTCGCCAGAACGCGGTGGCATGGAATGATGATCGGGATCGGATTAAGCCCGCAGGCTGTGCCAACCGCCTGATAGGCCGTTGGTGCCCCGGCTGCAATCGCCAGATCCTTATAGGTCGCGGTTTTACCCAGCGGGATTTTACACATCGCCTCCCACACGGCCTTGTGGAAATCGGTGCCATCAGGGGCCAGCGGCAGGTCAAAGGTATCGAGCTTGCCGGTGAAATAGGCGTTAAGCTGCGCCTTCGCTTCGTTCAGGACGGGGCTGGGTTCCATATCCTCGACAAAGCCCCAATCTACGGCGACGATCTGATCGTCGAATTCGAAGATCGTAATCGCCCCGACCGGGCTGTTCATCGAAATCTGGGGCATGGCCGAAATCCTGTGGTTCGCGGGGCAAAAAGCAGAATAAAGTTACTGGACGCGAACGCCGCGGGCGCGAGAGGCCAACAATCCAATATGTTTCACGTGAAACATATGAGTTGAGCAGGCATCACATCACCGTTCTATCTTATGCCGCCTTGTTCGGCAGGTCGGCAAGCAGTTTGGCAAGGTCCGCGGCATTGGTTACCGGGGCCGAACAGACCGGCCCCTGACAGACATAGGCGGTCTCGTGGCCGTCAATCGCAGTTTTGCCTTTGGCAGGATGCTGGTCGGGCAGGGCATCGGTATCGGCCAGAATGGTGATTGCCCGGTGCGGTAGATAGGCGGCAAAGATGGCGCGCCGCATTTCCATGTAAATCTGGCTGCGTTCCTTGGCCACCAACACGATCTGAAGCGGATTTTGCAACATTTCGGCGGCCAGAAGCAGTCCTGGCATATTGGGGAATTGTTCACCCATCCGTCCGGCAAAGGCGGCAATGGCGATTTCCGCCCGGTCGCGGTATTTTGTATCGCCAGTCAAGGCATAAAGCCGGGCCAGATTTTGCGCCATCACCGAATTGCCAGCCGGAACCGCATTGTCCATATATGGTTTCTGTCTAACCACCAGATCATCTGCATCTGAGGCCGACTGGAAATAACCGCCCTTGGCATCGGCAAACAATTCTTCGACCTTTTCGCACCATTCGGTGGCTTCGCGAAGATAGCTATCCTCGCCAAAGCATTCATAAAGCCGAAGAGCTGTCCGGATCATATGGGCGTAATCTTCAAGCATTCCGGCATGTTGTGCCCTGCCATTGCGATAGCTGTGCAGGAAGCGACGATCATCCTTATCGCCGGTCATCAGGCTGTTGATCACGAAATTATAGGCAAGTTTGGCGTAATCAAGCCAGTCGGCGCGTTTGAATACCATCGCAGCCTCAGCCAGGGCGGCGATGGTCATTGCGTTCCAGTCGGTCAGCGCCTTGTCATCCCAACCTGGCCAGACGCGCTTGTTACGCACAGCCAAAAGCTTTTCCCGCATTTCGGTAAGCTTCTTTTCGGTTGTGGAATCCGATAGCCCAAGTCCGGACTGTGTGCGGTTCAGGATGTTTTGATGTTCCCAGTTGCCCGTCCGGCTGACGTCATAAACCTGTTTGAACAGGGCGGCATCGTCGCCAAGAATCTTGTCAATTTCGTCTTTATCCCAGACATAGAATTTGCCTTCGACCCCTTCGCTGTCGGCATCAAGGCTGGCAGCAAAAGCTCCGCCGGGGATGCGCATATCGCGCAGAATCCAGTCAATGGTTTCGGCAACACGGGTTTCATAAAGCCGATTGCCGGTTTCGCGCCAGACATCGCACATAAGGTCAATCAACTGCGCATTGTCATACAGCATCTTTTCGAAATGCGGCACCAGCCACTGATCATCAACCGCATAGCGAGCAAAACCGCCGCCAATATGGTCGTAAATTCCGCCCTGACACATACGATCAAGGCTGTGGCGGACAATACGTTTAAGCTCCGCATCATTGGTGCGAACACCCGTACGCCAAAGAAGAGCTAAAAGACTTGGTTGCGGGAATTTCGGCGCGCCATTGGTGCCGCCATTTTCCCCGTCCATGATCTGCAAACTGCCATGCCCACACTGATCAATCATCGCAAGCGACGGCACCGAGCCGGTGGCGCCGCTATTCATTTTAAGCAGCGCCTGACCGATTTGCGTGACGTTATGGCGGATATTCTCTGGCTGTTCGGAATAGATTTCAGCAACAGATTTCAGAACATCACCAAATCCCGGCCGGCCATAGCGTGCTTCCTTGGGGAAATAGGTTCCACCCCAGAAAGGTTCGCCATCCGGTGTCAGGAACATGGTCAATGGCCATCCGCCCTGCTGGCCGAGCAAGGCCAGCGCATTTTGATAGACGCTATCAAGGTCGGGGCGTTCTTCGCGGTCGAGCTTGATATTGACGAACAGTTCGTTCATCAGGGCTGCGATGCCATCATCCTCGAAACTTTCATGCGCCATGACATGGCACCAGTGACACGCCGCATAACCGACCGACAGCAGAACCGGTTTGTTTGCTGCCTTGGCGGCGGCCAGAACTTCGGCACTCCAGGGTTGCCAATGCACTGGATTGTCACGGTGCTGCAAAAGATAGGGGCTGGTTTCCGAACCGAGATTGTTCTGCGCGAGTTTCATGGCATCGTATCCTGTTCCCGACCGGTTTTCCTGTGCAGGTGGCGGGCTTTTTATGGTTTGTGGGAAGGGCGGTGTTCCCATTTCTCATCTTCTATGGATGTAAGGGTAAAGACCCTGAATGGAAAGGCAAGGGGGGCAAATGGATGGGAACGGCAAAATATTGCGATTTTATCGGCTTTTAACTGATTGGAAGCGGTATGGAGGCGATAGTGATTGAGAACTGCGCAGGGGCGTCCATAATAGGCGTAACAAAAACCATAAGATCAAACCGAGGAGATCAGGGCGATGAAAGTTTCCGTGGATATCGATTGCACACCGGAAGAACTGCGCACTTTTTTCGGCCTGCCCGATGTGCAGCCCATGCAGCAGGCCTTGATGAAAGATATTGAGGACCGGATGAAAGCCAATCTTGCGGCGATGGATCCTGAAACGATGCTCAATACCTGGCTGCCGCAGGGCATGCAGAACTGGGAGCAGCTTCAGAAAGCCTTCTGGAGCCAGTTTAATGCCGCCGGTAATGCCACTGGTAAAAATGCCAAGGACTGATCAGCTTGACGACAGAAGCACATTTTTATCAGGCGCATGTTTTTGTGTGCCAGAATGAACGCCCTGCGGGGCACGAACGCGGATGCTGCAATTCCAAAGGCGCGACGAAACTCCGCAACTACATGAAAATCCGTGCCAAGGAACTTGGCCTGCCGATGATCCGGATCAATACCGCCGGATGCCTTGATCGATGCGAATTAGGCCCGGTGATGGTGATTTATCCCGAAGGGACTTGGTATCGTTACGAGACAATGGAGGATGTCGATGCCATCCTCAACGATCATCTCGTCGGTGGGAAGGTGGTTGAACGGCTGCGGTTGAGCCCGGATCAATAACTCTGGCAGGTGGGTGTGATGCTCGCCATCCTCCAATAGAATGATCACTCCAAGCGGCTCCAACAGGGGCCGTTTTGTGTTTTCTGAGAGCAAGGGCGGAAGGTGGTGATATAGCCGCTTTTACTTCTTTTGCGGCCTTAAAGCGCTGTTTGCAATTGCAGCTATATGTTGACCTGTGTCCGATGGTGAACGATATGGACAGCCAGCAACATTTTCCTTCAGATTGGCGGACGGATTAGGCAGGACGGATGACGAGTAACGCGACCCACAATGGAACCCCGATCCAAGGGGGCCAGACAGATACCATCTTTGCCCTTTCCAGCGGCGCCGGACGGGCCGGGGTGGCGGTAATCCGGTTATCCGGGCCAATGGCAGGGCCGACGCTCTGTACGCTTCTGGGGCGCGATAACCTGCCAAAGGCGCGCCATGCGATCTATGCGCCGATCCGTGATCCGAAAACGGATGAGCGGCTTGACGATGCGGTGGCGATCTATTTCGCCGGACCGGCCAGCTTTACCGGCGAGGATGTCGTCGAACTTCATACCCATGGCGGGCGTGCAGTAATTGATGGTGTTCTGGAATGTCTGACCGCACAGCCCGGTCTGCGCATTGCCGAACCAGGCGAATATACCAAACGTGCCTTTGAAAACGGCAAGATGGATCTGACTGCGGCCGAAGGCATTGCCGATCTGATTGACGCTGAAACCGCTGCCCAGCGCAGGCAGGCCGTGCGCCAGATGGCGGGAGAATTAGGAGCGCTTTATGAAGACTGGCGCGCGCGTTTGATGAAGGCATTGGCCTATATTGAGGCCGATATTGATTTCCCCGACGAGGATTTGCCGGGCGGCATTGTACCAGTAGTGCGCGGTGATCTGGCATCGGTTTACGGCGAAATGACCAAGCATTTGGCTGATAATCGCCGCGGTGAACGGCTGCGCGAAGGGTTTCAGATCGTTATCCTTGGCGCACCCAATGCCGGAAAATCGAGCCTTCTGAACCGGCTGGCACGGCGGGATGCCGCGATTGTGTCCGAGATTGCCGGCACCACTCGCGATATGATCGAGGTCCATCTTGATCTTGGTGGTTTTCCGGTCACCATGGTGGATACCGCTGGCCTTCGCGAAAGCGGTGATGTGATCGAAACCGAAGGGGTTCGGCGCGCAACGGCACGGGCAGAGGATGCCGATCTGCGCCTTGTCGTCGTGGATCGGGGCGATTGGCCGCGCATTGATGCAGAGGCCGCGCGCCTGATTGGCGGTAATACGATCCTGTTGGTCAATAAGGTTGATGGGACTGATGCGGGGGATCTTCCAACGGTCTGGTCAGGGCAATCAGCAGGCGGTGATCAGCTTGAGCTTCCTATTTTGCCCATATCGGCCATGACCGGGCAAGGGATGGAAAGCCTCTTGCAACTGCTGGAGACTCGCGTAAAAGAGGGGCTCGATTTTGCGGGACCGGTACCCCTGACAAGGCTGCGGCACCGCCAGGCACTTGAACGTGCCAGTGATCATCTGGATCGCGGATTGCAGACTGATATTGCCGAACTGGCGGCCGAGGATATTCGCCTCGCCGTGCGTGAAATCGGCAAGATCACCGGACGCGTCGATGTGGAAGACCTGCTTGATATTATTTTCGGCGACTTTTGTATCGGTAAATAAGATTATCAGAAATTGTTTCACGTGAAACATTGGCCCTGTCGATGGCGCGTGATTGTGAATTAAGACCTGAACAAGACGCGCGTCTTGTGGCTTCGACCGGATGTCGCGGCCTTCGCGCGATCAAGGAATTCAACGAGGAATTCGATGTTGGATAACCGTTTTGATGTGATTGTTGTTGGTGGTGGCCATGCCGGGT
This sequence comes from uncultured Thalassospira sp., assembly GCA_946885765.1. The sequence continues at coordinate 740 of CAMPHD010000013.1, read as the reverse complement.
GCGAGGCCGCATCAGCCGCCGCCCGCATGGGAGCGAAAACCGCACTGGTTACACACCGCGCTGATCGTATTGGCGAAATGTCGTGCAACCCGGCGATTGGTGGGCTGGGCAAGGGGCATATGGTCCGCGAGGTCGACGCGCTTGACGGTGTCATGGGATGTGCGATTGACCGGGCCGGTATCCAGTTCCGGATGCTTAACCGGTCCAAGGGGCCGGCTGTGCGTGGCCCGCGGGCACAGGCAGATCGCAAGCTGTATCGCGAAGCTGTGCAGGATATTCTGGCCCGTCAGGAAAATCTGACGATCATTGAGGGTGCGGTTCACGACCTTAAAATCGCCGAAGGCAGCGACAGCCGCGTAACCGGTGTGATCACCGAAGACGGGTGCGAATATGATGCCGGGGCGGTGGTCCTGACGACAGGTACGTTTCTGCGTGGCCTTATTCATATTGGCGAAAAAACCACACCGGCCGGACGCATAGGCGATGCCCCGGCGATGGGACTTTCTGAAACACTTGAAAAATTCGGCTTCCGTCTGGGACGTTTGAAAACCGGAACGCCAGCTAGGCTTGATGGTCGGACGATTGACTGGGCCAGTTTACAGGAACAGCCGGGTGATAATCCACCTGAACCTTTTTCCTTTCTGAGCCACGAAATCACCGTGCAGCAAATCCCGTGTCACATGACCTGGACGACCGAGGCGACGCACGAAATCATTCGTGCGAACCTACATCGCGCGCCA
>CAMPHD010000012.1 GCA_946885765.1 uncultured Thalassospira sp. | reverse complement strand
CAGAACGCCAAACGCTGCTGCCTTCACTGCATATTTGCCAAGACCTGTGATCATATTCTTTGTTCCGCTTCGGGGGATGGCGGGCCATCCGATACAATTCGGAAACCACTTTTGCGAAAATCGTGCCAGATGGCAGAAAGCGGTCGCTTTGGATCGTGGATTGCGCAAGTCGCCGGAAAATCGGTGCTTTTTTGATGCGCAGAAGAGCTGCACGGCGATAGAAACATGACGACCCGGCATTTTTTTCCCGTTGCGCCAGACTGCGCTTTGGGGGAGACTCGATCTGGTCTGGATCACGGCCAAAGGGCTATCCGGATCGGGCCTACGAGCTTTGCAGTGCTGATTGATATTATCATGGCTGCATGTTCGACCCGGGAAAGCTTACCACATAGCAGGCGGAAGTTAAAAATGAAGGTCAGCGGATCCAAGGCGACAGGTGCAAACAGCACGGCACGTAAAAAAACATCCGGCAGCGGTGGTGCCGGTGGTTTTGCCGATGCCATTCGTTCGCTTGATTCCGCAGGCGGGGCAAGCGGCGCAGGCGGTGTGCATAGTGCGGGCACGGTCAGTGCGCTTGATGCTCTTCTGGCTTTGCAGCAAAGTGGTGATGCACTTGACTCTCCGAAAAAGCACGCGCTCCTGAGGGCTGAAAGCCTGCTTGAGCAGCTTGAGGGAGTACGTGACGCACTGCTGAGCGGTACTTTGCCGGCCAGCCGGTTACGTCAGCTTGTCGGGTTGCTGGATCAACAACGCGAAAACATCTCTGATCCGGCTCTTTCCTCTGTGCTTGACGAGATTGATCTGCGCGCGCAGGTCGAGCTTGCAAAGCTTGAAGTTTCCGGGCTGGCCTGAAATTCACGGTTTCGGGAATAGCTTTGGTCGTGAAACCCAAGGTTATGAAGGCTTTCAGGCTAATTCAGATTTATTTGTTCAATCAGCTTGCACCCATTGCGCGCGCCCTCTATATTGCCGCGCGTTCGATGAGTCCTGTATAGAGGGCGTACATGACTATCACGCTACCACCAGACTATCGTCCCGCTGAGGACGAAGAGTTCATGAACCCGCGCCAGCGGGAATATTTCCGGCAGAAGCTTTTGGCCTGGCGGGCTGAACTGCTGCAAGAATCTTCGGAAACATTGGCGAGCCTGCAGGATGGCGGGGGACTTCAGGAACCGGATCTGACCGACCGTGCTTCGGCCGAAACAGACCGGGCCTTGGAACTTCGCACTCGTGACAGGGCGCGTAAGCTGATTTCAAAAATTGATGCTGCTTTGCGTCGAATTGAAGACGGATCATATGGTTACTGTGAAGAAACCGACGAGCCGATCAGCCTTAAAAGACTTGAAGCTCGTCCAATTGCGACCCTGAGCATTGAAGCCCAGGAACGCCACGAACGGATGGAGCGCACTCGCCGCGACGACTGATCGCGTCGGGAACAAACAAGGGTCGCGCTTGCGTTGATCCGGCCAAAAGGCAAAAGCCAAGGCTCTGTGGGGGAATACTGGTTAGGGATAACCAAAATCAAAGGTCCGGTTGCGATGCGCAGCCGGACCTTTTTTCTTTCCGGCATGTCCGGAACAATAAAACCGGCCTTCGGGAAGGCCGGTTTTGATTGATGGTAACTGCCTGCGGAAACCCAGGAAGGAGCAGGCGATCAGATTTGATCAGAAGGGCAGGATGACATCCATGATTTCGCTGCCGTAGCGCGGCTGCTGAACATCGGAAATCGTGCCGCGACCGCCGTAAGAAATGCGGGCTTCTGCGATTTTGTCATATTCGACTTCGTTGGCGGAGCTGATGTCGGCTGCGCGGATAACGCCTGCGATCTGAACTTCGCGAACTTCGCTGTTGACCCGGATTTCCTGACGGCCATGAATGACATAGTTTCCGTTCGGAAGAACCTGAATGACGATGGCCGCGACGCGCAGATCAATCGCCTCGTTACGGTCAAGCGTACCACTGCCTCGGTTGGACGTGGCGCTATCCATATCAAACATCGCCGCCGGGTTGATCGTTTCCGGCAATACTTTGGTGAATTCGGACTCGAGGCCAACAAGGTTTGGCACTGCAAGATCCTCGCGGTTGGTGCGGGATCGTGCCGTTGTGTTGGCCAATGCAGCACTGTCCTGCATGTCAACAACCACTGTCAGAATATCGCCAACCTGATTGGCGCGCTGATCCTTGAAGAACGAGCGTGCGCCGGATCGCCATAGCGAGTTGGGGTTGCTTTCCGCGACTTGCGGGGCAGGCATGGGCAAGCTGACCGGGCGATAGGCTTCGGACTGGGTTGGGTTATCAATGGCCGACAGTTTTGGTGCCTCGCCAACTTCGGAAAGGCGTTTCATCGCATTGCAGCCTGAAAGCAGCGCTGTTGCGCCAACCAGACTGGTTACGAGCACCAAGCGACGCATGGAAATCTGAAAATGATTACCGGGCATTTATTCCTCCTGGGATTCCTGCCGGTATATACGCAATCCTCATGCCAGATTGCCGGGGCCAGAAGGGCAAAGCTTGCCGGGTATGCAAGTCTTTGAGTTTGATTGGGAAATGCCAGAAATTGCCTGGTTACTGCGACATTGCGGGCAGGGCACGGACGTCATTCTCGGCAACAACTTCCACCTGAATGGTTTTGTTGCTGGTCATGTTCATGACACGAATGACCGATCCTTTCGTGCCGTCCTCCAGCGCCTTGCCACGTGCCGTCAGCGACATATTTTCCGTCACCAGCCGGATTGTGACCAGTGCCCCGCGTCTGACAAGGATCGGGTTGGAAAAATCGCGAAACATCAAGGGTTCGTCGGGCTTGACCGGGCGTAACGCCTCTTTGCCGACGATATCGTCGATATCACTGATGGTGCCGGCCGGAAGGCGTTCTGTACGGATATTTCTGTATTCAACCTGATCGGGACGAATAACAGCACCGCGCCGGATCGGCTCGATCACGACAGGAACCTGGGCCAGGGGGAAATATCTGCCGCTCATGCGGTAGGTGCGGCGCTGGGCGGTTTGTGAACCGGTTGTGACGTTGGCAATGAACCGGTTTGTTCGCTGGTTTACATCCAGTCCGGTAATCTCGACTGCGGCCGGAACGTCCACGGGCAGATGAATCTGAAATGTTTCGCCCGACAGGTCGACATTGAAGGGTGGCTTTATGCCATGATCGACAAGGGCACCTTTTATGGTTTCGGCAATTTCGTCTATCGAGATTGTCTGGCTGGCGCGCGTGATCACAATCTGGTCGGCTGCGGTACGCGGGCGCCATTGCACTTTGTGCCGTTGGGCAATGCCATAAAGCCAGCGATAATCAAGAACGGTTTGCCGGCCGGGTTGCGGAGAATGAGCGACAGGAATATCGCTTTGTTCAAGGTCGATGCCGCTGAAAATATCCCCCAAGGTAACGTACTGCCCCTCAACGATTGCGTCCGGTCGCAACAGGATATTGGCTTCCAGCTCCCGCGAGCCGGACGATGATTGTGCAAACGGCTGTGCCGGATTACTCAGCAAGGCCGGAAGCAGCAGGGCAATGAAAAGGAGTATTTTCTGTATTTTCATGCGTCAACTATAGCACGGAACTGTGTAAATCACGTAAATGCAGTTTGCGCGGGCAACCGCTTTTTTGGCTGCCCGCGCAATTACTTCCGAACATATCTGTTAACTTAAAACAGAACGGAATTAACGCAGGTTGCTGACCGCGCTCATCATTTCGTCAGTGGTCGAGATCGACTTGGAGTTCATCTCGTAAGCGCGCTGCGCCTTGATCAGGTTGGTAATTTCCTGAACCACGTTGACGTTTGAGGATTCCAGATAACCCTGTTGAAGGGTGCCAAAGCCAACCCCGCCCGGAACACCTGTCGCGGCATCGCCCGAAGCCTCGGTTTCAAGGAACAGGTTGTCGCCCAGGGCATCGAGACCTGCCGGATTGATAAATGTGGCAAGCTGGATCTGGCCAAGGTTCTGAAGGGCAACCTGACCATCAATTTCAGCGAAAACCTCGCCCGAAGTGTTGATGGTGATCGATGTTGCGTTATCGGGCACGGTAATGCCCGGTTGTACGGCAAAACCGTCTTTGGTGACCAGTTGGCCATCGGCGTCAAGTTTCAGTGTGCCGTCGCGGGTATATGCCGTGTCGCCGCTTGGCATATCAATCTGCAGGTAACCGCGTCCCTGAATCGCGACATCAAGTTCGTTTTCGGTCAATGTCAGGGTGCCTTGGCCCATATAGCGACCAATCGCTGCGGTTTTTACGCCAAGGCCAACCTGTACACCGACAGGAACAATAGTCCCGGTATCCGATGACGGGGATCCGGCGCGGCGCAAATCTTGATACAGCAGGTCCTGAAATTCTGCGCGCTGGCGTTTATAGCCGGTGGTGGTCATGTTGGCGATGTTGTGAGAGGTCACATCCACGTTGGTGGATTGTGCCTGCATGCCAAGAGCTCCAATATCAAGTGACCGCATCTTCTGTCTCCTGGGTCTGCGCCACGGGCGCATTTGAATTCATTATTGCAGGGCGGGGCGCCCGGTTAATCAAGCGCGAACATCGCCCAGCTTGCTGATCATGTTGCGTTGACGTTCGTTCTCGCTTTCGAGTGATCGCGTTACCGATTGATAGGTGCGCAACACATCAATCATCTGTGTCATCGTACTGATCGGATTGACGTTGGATTTTTCCAGTGCGCCCTGAACAACACCGGGGTTGTTAACCGGCTGGGCGCCATCGGGATCGTTCGGGTTTTCTTTAACCACGCTGTAAAGCGAGCTTCCGGCAGCATTCATTGCCTGGACATTGTCAAATGTGACGACTTGCAGTTTTCCAACCTGTCCGATGTCGGTTGTAACGGTGCCGTCACCCTTGATTTCGATCTGATTGTCGGCTTCGTTAAAAAAGATCGGCTGGCCGGCATCGCTTAAAACTGGATAGCCTTCGTTTGTGATCAACTGACCACCGGGATCGAGGCTGAAATTACCGTTCCGGGTATATTGGGTTCCGTTCGGGGTCTGAACCGCAAAAAACATGTCGGGCTGGCTCAGCGCCACATCAAGCGGACGCTCGGTATGTTCAATGTTGCCTACGCGCGTATCGCGAAACTGCGCGATGTCCTGAACAAGCGATATTTCACGCTCGCCCCGGAATGGCGCATCCTTGTTCTTCGCAACCCAATCGGTGAACATCATCTTTTCTTCCTTGTACCCGGTCGTGTTCATGTTCGCCAGGTTCTGGGAGATGTTGTTCATCATGCTGCGGAGCGTCTTTTGGCGCGACAAAGCGATGTAGGTAACGTTTTCCATAATTCTGCTTTCCCAAATCGGGTCGGTGATCTGGACAGGCTAATTGCGAAAGGCGTGCCAAATGTGCTAAGATCATGAAATTAATTGATAAAATACCGGTCGGCATTTGTTGCCCTGTTATGAGAATAGGCTCCTTGGCAGAACTTGCCGTGCAATAAGGCGGGTTTGGTTTCCGGAAGGGGTGGCAACCCTGCGCCCATATATTAGATTGATGACTATCCCTGCTATTCTGTCTGATGCAGGAAACGGAATTTTAACGTCGAGGCGTTATGCCTCATCATTCCGGCATAGTGTTTGCTGGTCTGGGTAACGGGTGTGAATACGGGATAGTGCGGACCGATGGGTGATGATGTCGACGAAATAGAAATGGATGGTGGCGGTCGCAGTAAAAAGCTGCTCGTTGTTGTTGTCCTGCTTGTGCTGTTGCTTTTGGGGGGGGCTGCGGCTGCGTATTTCACCGGGCTCTTGCAGCCGGTGATTGACATGCTGACCGGAGGTGGCGGCGCGCAGACCGAAGAAGTGGTTTCCGAGAGCGCAATCGAGGAAGCACCGGGGGTTCCGGAAAATGTCGGGTTTGTCGATCTTCCTGAAATTCTGGTGAACCTCAATGCCGGTGGCGGCAAGCAAAGTTATCTTAAAATACGGGTCAGTCTGGAAGTTGCCGATCAGACGATGTTGCCCCAGATCGAACAGATGATGCCGCGTATTGTCGACAACTTTCAGGTTTATCTTCGCGAATTGCGCCCTGAAGATCTTGCCGGGTCCGAAGGGATGTTCCGCCTGCGCGAAGAATTGCTGATCCGGGTTAGTGCCGCAGCCAAACCGGCAAAAATTAACGACGTTCTGTTTAAGGAAATGCTGGTACAATAGGGTGCCGGCGACAATGCCAGAGCTACCATCAAGAAGGTAACGGGCCAAAGAGCCAGGGACAAATCGCCGATGGCAGATGAAGATGATGATGACGCACTCGCCGCTGAATGGGAAGCCATGGCCGGCGGTGACGAGGATGGAGATGACGGCGGCGAGGACATGGCCGCCGAATGGGAATCCATGCTCGGTGACGAAGATGGCGGTGGCGAGGACGAAGATGTCGGACCCGGATCCGCCCGTGTTCTGAACCAGGACGAAATTGACAGTCTGCTGGGATTTGATGACGGGTCGGGTGCGGGTGATCAATCCGGCATTCAGGCGATCATCAACTCGTCGATGGTGGCGTATGAACGTCTGCCGATGCTCGAAGTTGTTTTCGACCGGCTGGTGCGCATGATGTCTACCTCGCTGCGTAACTTCACATCGGACAACGTCGAGGTGTCGCTCGATAACATTCTGTCGTTGCGTTTCGGGGACTATCTGAACTCGATCCCGTTGCCAGCGATGCTGGGCGTTTTCAAGGCCGAAGAATGGGATAACTATGGGCTGCTGACGGTTGATTCAGCGCTGATTTATTCTATTGTGGACGTGCTGCTTGGCGGACGTCGCGGTACAGCGGCAATGCGTATTGAAGGTCGCCCCTATACCACGATTGAACGCAACCTTGTCGAACGCATGATCCATGTGGTTCTTGGGGATCTGTCTGCGGCATTTGATCCGCTGAGCCCGGTGACATTCCGGTTCGAGCGTCTTGAGACCAACCCGCGATTTGCAACCATTGCCCGTCATGCCAACGCCGCCATCGTGGCGAAGCTGCGCATTGATATGGAAGACCGTGGTGGTCGACTGGAACTTCTGATCCCATATGCAACATTGGAGCCGGTTCGTGAACTGCTGCTTCAGATGTTCATGGGGGAAAAGTTCGGTCGTGACTCGATCTGGGAAAACCACCTGGCGAACGAGTTGTGGCAAACCCACGTCAACCTTCTTGCTGTGCTTGACGAACAGATCATGTCGCTTGGTGACGTGATTAATCTGGAAGTTGGTAATCGTTTGGTTCTTAATACCAGTCCGACCTCGCCTGTCGAGGTCCGGTGCGGGGATGTGCCCCTGTTCAAGGGGATGATGGGGCGCAAGGGGGACAGGATCGCGATTCAGGTGCGTGACCGGGCGCGGCATAATGAGGAAGACAGTTGATGGACTATGCCATCTATCTTGATCTGGTGATGATTGTATTGCTTGTTGCGACGATCATCTATGCCATGATCCTCAGCCGTCGTCTGGCGGCGTTCCGCCGTAACCGCGAAGAAATGCAGAATTTTTTGACGGCTTTCAATGCTGCTAACGAACGTGCCGAAGTATCGATCCGCGCATTAAAGGAAATGGCAGAGCAATCCGGCGAAAAACTGCGCGAGGATATCGAAAAGGCCAATGCGCTGAACGAGGATCTGTCCTTTATGGTCGATCGTGGTGAAAGCATTGCCAATCGACTGGAAAAGGCCGCAAGTGATGCCAATGCGACCCGACGCGGTGGCGGCGGGGCAAAGTTTGCCGGGACAGGGAATTCTGCCGGTAATGAACACAATGAAACGGCTGATGACCGCCAGGGTATCGAAACAAGGGCCGAAGAACTTGCTGCCCGTCTGATGCGCGATGTTGAACGCGGCACAGGATCGGCGGCATCGTCACCGGCCGAACCGGCAGGCGACAGGTATGGTTCAGGCGGGCGTTCGGGGGGGGCGACCGTACCGGGAACTTCTCCTGATCCTTACGAGCAGGATGAGGACGCTGGCCGATCAGAGGCCGAACGTGAACTTCTCGCCGCTCTGCGTTCTGTTCGGTAAGGCACCTTCGGTGCTGTGATCAGATAAAATCGGTATGTTTGCTGAAAAACAGGACCGGCGTCTTTTTTCGACAAATTTGGTGCCTACCTGTTAGTATATGATTTGAAACTCAACATGGACGCGAAAGCGTTCCGTCTACCGGGTGAATGAATGTCTGCTGTGCGTATCCTGCCGTTGGTGGTCGTGGTTGGTTTTGTCGTCTTAACGGTCAAAATCGTCGGGCTGTTTTCGGACGAACCGAAAGGCAATGATGCCGTTGATGCCTCTGGTGTCAGCGTGGTGCAGATTGCGCGCGCCCAGGCTCAGGAACAACCGGCCGACCCGGCAACCCCGGAGGGGACGGCCGGGCCCGGACTGGATGACCCATTGGGGATGATGGAAGGTGACGGAGCTGCCGGTCTGCCGGATGATGCGGGGGATACGCCGCCGATGCTGGGCGGTGATCCGACCCTGTTTACCCAGGAAGAGATTGATCTTTTGCAGAACCTTTCGGTACGTCGTTCCGAACTTGATCGCAAGGAACAGCGCCTTGATGAGCGCGAAAGTCTTCTGGCGGCAGCCGAAGCCCGGATTGACGCCAAGATCGAGGAAATGAAGTCGCTGAAAACGGCAATCGAAGGTCTGGTCGAAACCAAGGAAGAGCAGGAAAACGAACGGATCACCAAGCTGATCAGCGTTTATGAAAAAATGAAGCCAAAGGACGCGGCACGGATCTGGAACGATCTTGATATGGATATTCTGTTGCAGGTTGCGCTTGGCATGCGAGAGGCAAATACTGCTGCTGTCCTGGCTGAAATGACAGCAGATCGCGCCCGTGCCCTGACGACAGAACTGGCCTACAAGCAGGATATTAACATGTTGCCGCTTCAATAACGCAGGAGGCAGGCAAGCCTTGCAGAAATTCGGTCTGTATAAAGGGCTGCCAGTCGGCTGATTATTCAAGCATCATCAACATGATGGCTGTTATTAGGGAATTGTGAAAAGCCTTGATTAACCATTGTTAAATAGGTACATCACGATTATAGGGGCCTTACTCTTATGCACAGGGGTTCATGGGGTAAGGGTGAGAGATTTGATAGCATGATGGAGTGGTGAATGGCCGTCGATCCGAATATGCCGATCCTGATTGTGGATGACTACAAAACCATGTTGCGTATCATCCGCAATCTCCTGCGGCAGCTGAACTTTACCAATATCGAAGAAGCGACGGATGGCAGCATGGCATTGCGCAAATTGCGTGAAAAGCCGTTCAGCCTTGTGATTTCCGATTGGAACATGGAGCCGATGACCGGTCTTCAGCTTCTGAAGGAAGTTCGCGCTGATACAAAGCTGAAGGATCTGCCCTTCATCATGATCACCGCCGAGGCGAAAACCGAAAACGTTGTGATGGCGAAAAAAGCCGGCGTTTCGAACTATATCGTCAAGCCGTTCAACGCCGAGACGTTGAAGGGCAAACTCACCACGGTTATCGGTGAGTTCTGATTAGGGGCGCGGGGCATTAGTCCCGCGATACCATGATGTCCAAAACGTCCAAAGACGAACTGCGGCAATTGTTGCTGGACCTGAAGGCGCGCCTTGATGGTGACGATCTTAAGGTCGAACAATTGTCTGATCTGATGGATCAGCTTTCCCGATTTGTGTCGGAAGGTGACAAGCCGTCAGATGACCAGAAGCGCCTGTTTGGTGAACTGGATGAACTTTCGGGCATCATTCGCAAGATGAAATCCGAAATCGCATCTTTGCGACCGGACGATATCAAGGCGGAATATATTCCCAATGCGACGGACGAGCTCGACGCGATTGTCGATGCAACCGCCGGGGCAACGCATGAAATCCTTGATGCAATGGATACGCTTGAGGAGTTCGCGGCAACTCTCCCCCCCGAGCAGGCAGAAATCGTCACCAGCGCAACGATGCGTGTTTACGACGCCTGTAACTTCCAGGATATCACAGGTCAACGGACGACCAAGGTGATCAAGGCCCTGAACTCTATTGAGGAACGGGTCGAGGGACTGGTCAAGGCATTCGGTGACGAAATTGCCAAATATGCCGCGTCCAATCCCCGGAAGAAGAAGGAACCCGAAGGCGAAGCGGCCCTGCTGAACGGGCCGCAGCTCGACGGCAAAGGTGTCTCGCAGGCTGACATCGACGCGATGTTTAGCTAAATGGGACGGTTATGGCGGAAATAGAGGACGACGGACCAACACCACCAAGCCCGCCTACAAACGGGGCGGTTGCGCTGTTCCTCGCTCTTTATCTGCTGCTGCTGGCTTTCTTTATTCTGCTCAATACCATTTCGACCTTCGAGGAAGTCAAAACCCGCGAAGTTCAGGAAAGCCTTTCTTCTGCCTTTGCGGCCATTCTGCCGCCGACCACCAGTCTGCAAACCGTTACCTCGATCGAGGGACCGGTTGTTGCTGCCGAGGATACGCAAGACAAACTCGGTTCCCTGTTCCAGACAGCAATCAAGGTTGTTCGTGTTCAGGTCATCCAGCCCGGCACGTTGATGGAAGTCATCATGCATGTCGAACAGCTGTTTGATCCCAATTCCATTTTGATCCGGGAGCGTCAGAACGAATTCATGGACCAGCTTGCCGAAGTGCTGGCCGATGAAAGTGGCTATGCGTCCTATCAAATGGAAATGGTGATGGGTAGCGAAGTCGGATCCAAAGGCACGGTCGAGATTGAAAACAATCTTCAGATCGGTCGGGCAGGGGCGTTTGCCCGGGAACTGATTGATCGTGGGGCACCGGAAAACAATCTTTATGTCGGTATTGATCCGGGGGCCGATCCGCTTATTGTTACCTTCCGCTTTTTCTGGGACTTCGGCCCGAAAGAGCCGCCTGCTCCGGTGGTGACGCCCGCGAATGGTGCAATTCCTGCACCGGGAACAAACGGTACCGGTAACGCAAATAATGGTCCAATGCTGATCCCGCTTCCAGGGACCCGCCAGCCAGGTATTAACGCTCCCATTCCACTGGGGCCTCAAGGGGGCGACGGCTGATGGATGAACCAAAGCGCGATAACGGTCCCAAAGGGCCGCCGCCATGGATGCTTAGCCTTGCGGACCTGATTTCGCTGCTGCTGACTTTCTTTGTGATGCTGTTTGCCATGTCCAAGGTCAAGATTGATCGTTGGGACGAGGTCGTCGATTCTTTGTCGCAATCCATCAAACCATCTCCGGTCGAGGAAAGTGACGAGCCGACAGCGCAACTGAATATTCCGCGTGTCTATCGCAAGCCTGCGATGAACCTTGATTATCTAAGTGCGGTGATTGATGACGCCATTGACGACAACGAGGTTCTGGGCGACGCCACACTCAGTCGTGATGCGGACAAACTTGTCATTTCGCTGCCGGGCGATATTCTGTTTATCAGCGGTAGTTCCGATATGACCGACAAGGCACGTCAGGCGCTGTTTGTCCTTGGTGGTGTCCTTAGAAATATCGGAAACCGGATCGGCGTTCAGGGGCATACCGACCCGCGACCGGTCAGTGGGCGGGGGCTTTATGCCTCTAACTGGGAGCTTTCCCTTGCCCGTGCTGCTGCCGTTGCCAACGAGCTTAAAAGATCCGGCTACACAGATTACATAAATATTTACGGATTTGCGGCATCAAGATACGACCAGCTTCCGGTTATGGCAGACGAGCAGGCACGTTTTACAATGGCTCGTCGGGTTGACATTGTCATTGAACCCCATAGCGGAAGCGGGATCGGAGGTTCGTAAGAATGCTTTTGGTCGTAGCGCGTCTCCTGCTGGCTGCCTTTGTTGTGGTAGCCGGTCTGGCAGTATTGCCGGTCATGGGAACGCGCCCCGCACTCGCTCAGGCGGCAGATCCGGTGATCATCCGCTCGGGCGCACATAGTGGCTATGGACGTATCGTTCTGCAATGGAACAAGCCCGTCAATTACACCGCTGAAATCATCGGTGATCAGCTTGTCGTGCGTTTTGATCAGCCGCTTGTCGCCTCAATGCGCGGGGTTCTCGGGCCTGTTTCCGACTATGTGAGTGACGGTTTTTTTGATCCTGACGGACGCACGGTTGCCTTTGTCCTGCGCGATGATTATGAAGCCCGCGTTTTCAATGTCGGGAATAATGTGGTTCTCGATATTCTGGACAAACCAGCTCCAGCGCCCGTACAGCCTGCATCGCCGGAACCGACACCGCCCCGTCCGGCACCCGATCCTCCGGCCGAAGTTGCATCCGAACCGTTGCCCACGCCGCAAGCCCGACCAAACACGTCATCGACGCCAGAGGCTGCCGTCACGCCGGCTGCGGCCTCACCTGCCCTTGAAGTCCGGGTCGGTCGGCATCCAACATTCTATCGACTGGTCTTTGATTGGCCCAATCGTACCGATTATGCGTTGAATGGTAATCAGGGCAACCAGACCCTGGCCTTTACCAGTCCTGCCCGTATTGATGCGACTGGCGTGACACGCCGTTTACCCGAAGGGGTGACGCTTCGCCAAAGTGCAACAGACCCCTTATCTGTTGATATCGAGACCAATCCACCGCGCGCGCTGAGGCATTTCAGATCGGGGAACAAAGTTGTCGTCGATTTGATGGGCGTTCAGGGTGAACCCGCCGATACGGCCAGACCGGCCACTGTGGCGGCACCCCGGCCTGCTTCTCCGGCGCCGTCTGCTCCGGCGGCTCCTGCCGCACCATCTGCACCACGTCAAACCGCATCCGATGCGCCATCATCTGCTGGTGCATCGCGCTCTAACGCAGCTTCTGAAACCGCATCGGAACCATCGTCCACCGTACCAATCGATGACCCGATTGCGCGTGGACTTTCAGAGCAAACCGGTATGCCAGTTTCGCCAGAGGCCGTTGCACCGGCGCGCGAAAGCATCGGGGATTTGGAAGTTACGGTTACGCAGGATCCGACCAGACTTACACTTGGCTTCCCGTTCGGGCAGCCGGGGGGCGCTGCAATCTGGTCGCGTGCCGGTTTCCTGTGGATGGTGTTTGATGTGCGGGCAAATCTTGATCTTGATGCGGTGCGTCAGGATGCAGCCCAGATTATCGGCGTGATCGAGCAGATCGACAGCCCTTATGCCACGGTATTGCGTATGACCATCCCCGAAGGAGTTGGGCTTTACAGCACGCCGTCTGAAAATGGTGACTGGGACGTTACCCTGCAGCAGGGGACAATGCAGCCGATAGAACGGCTTGGCCCATCCATCGAACTGGATAATCAAACGCGTGCCCGTCTTGTTGTCCCGCTGATCAATATCAGCCCGACGATTCCGATCGAAGACCCGGAAGTCGGTGATTCATTGCGCGTCGTGCCAACCCGCGAGATGGGCTACGGTATCGAGACGGCATTGCGCTATCCCGATTTCGAGGTTCTGCCGTCCGTTCAGGGGGTGGTTGTTGCCCCGGTCAACGAAACCGTTCAGGTTATCAATCGTGACGATGGTCAGGCCGTTGTGGTGACGGCGGCGGATGGTTTGAACATTTCGCCGGAAGGTGCGCGTCTTCTGGCTTCTGCAACCGGCGTGCGTGCCCGTGCGGGAGAAGGGCGCGAAGGTCTTATTTTCGAGCTTGATGACTGGCGTCGCGGTGGTCTTGATAATTACAACAAGGCGATCCATCAGTTGCGTCGGGAACTGGCGCAAAGCGGAGATGAACATCGCAACAAGGCCCGCCTTGAACTCGCGCAATACTATATGGCCAACGGGTTAGGGCCCGAAGCCGATGCTGTTGCTTCGACCATGGAAGATGACGACCCGCTGATTGCACAGAAATTGCAATTCCGTGCGCTTAAGGCGGCAATCAAATTCCTTGATCGCGAATATGATGAAGCAGCCCGTCTGCTGGAAGACGAGCGCCTTCGCGCTATTCCCGAAATGCAATTGTGGCGGGGGGTCACGTCGGCCGCGCGCGGTCGCCCGAATGACGGTGCGCGGGACCTTCTTGAAAGCGTTCATATTCTTGATAACTATCCACCGGAACTGCTGTCGCGCCTGGGGCCGCTTGCCGCAGAACAGGCGTTGATCGTCGGCAATCCCGATGCCGGCATGGATTTGATCGAAAAAATGCTGGTGACCAAGGGGCTTGGCGAAAACAAGATCAAGGATGTCGAATATCTGAAAGGCATCTTTGAAGAAGAAGCTGGTGAGTTCGAGCAGGCCGTCGCCACCTGGGACGAGGTTGCCGAAGGCGACAATCGCAAGGCGCGTGCACATGCCATCTTTGATCGCACCGAACTTTTGATGCGCCTTGAACGTATGACCCTTGATGACGCCATCGAGCAACTGGAGAAACTGCGTTTTGCATGGCGTGGGGATGGTTTTGAAATGGCGCTGTTGCGCCGTCTGGGTGAATTGCAGATCAAAAACAAGCAATATCGCGAAGGGTTGAATACCTTGCGTCAGGCGGCAATTTTCTTCCCCAATAGTCCATCGGCGACAGAAGTCACCGACATGATGCATGACACGTTCGAATCGATTTATCTTGGTGACGAGATCAATAATATTTCAGCTATCAAGGCGGTTGCACTGTATGACGAGTTCCGCGAACTGACACCGGCGGGCGAAAAGGGTGATGAACTGATCCGCCGTCTGGCCGACCGTATGGTGGATGTTGAATTGTTTGACCGGGCTGAAACCCTTTTGGAACATCAGGTTGATTTCCGCCTGAACGGCACGGAAAAGGCGCGTGTCGGTGCCAGACTGGCGCTGGTGTATCTGCTTGACAGTAAGCCCGAAGAAACCATTCGCGTGCTTGATAACAGCGAAGTAGCAGGCATGTCTGACGAACTGGAAACGCAACGCCGGCATTTGCGTGCGCGTGCGCTGCTTGATACAGATCGCGGTCCCGAAGCCATGGCATCCCTTGAAGACGACCTTTCGAAGGATGCGGAACTGCTGCGTGTGGAATATTACCGGGATGCCCGTGACTATCTGTCGGCGGCCGAAACCTTCCAGCGTCTTGTTGGCGAGGACCAAGGCAACATGATCGAGAACTTTGGCGACGAACGTGCCCGTTATGTCCTGAACTGGGCGGTTAATCTTGCGATGGGCGGACAGGAACGGACGCTTAACATGCTCAAACGGCGCTACGGGATCGTGATGGCGCAAAGCCCCTATGCCGAAGCATTCAGCCTGATCACATCGAGCCCGTCGCAGGGATTGATCGACTATCGTACATTGGCCAGCAAGGTTGACGAGGTCGAGAGTTTCCAAGGATTTTTGGGCAACTATCGTGATCAGTTGGAAAAGTCGCAGCTTAGTGCTATAAACTAATAGTCATATTTATGTTTTGATTGGATTGGTGCGCCTTTGGGCTGTAAAAATTCAATCCTGTTCTATTGGTGGAAGCAGTGCTGTGATGGATCGTGCACTTAAAATGGTCTATTACGATGACGCGAAGGTCGAGCGTGTCATCTTCGCGCAGCTTTCGCTTGCCCTCAGGCATTTCCGCGGCGTTGGCATGCCACGAGACGAGGGTGCCACGCGCAAGATCCTTGACCAGATTCACCGTCAAAGCCGCGCCTTTGCCGCCATCTGTTATGGCTTCATGCGTTCCAAGGGGATCGGTGTTGCCGAGGATCAGGGCGAAGGTGATCAGTGGTACCGCGAAGCCGCCTATTGGTTCCGTGAAGAGGCACTCGGCGGCGAAGGCATTTCGGCCAACAATCTCGGCTATCTTTATGCCAAGGGGCTTGGGGTGCCGGAAAATTCGGAAACTGCGGCCGAATGGTTCGAACAGGCATCCGAAAACGGATCAATCGCCGCCCTTTATAACCTTGGGGTGTGTTACCTCAATGGATGGGGTGTTGATCAGAACGACGAGATGGCGGTGGAATATCTGCGCCGCGCGAGCGAGGCTAATGACCCCTCGGCTGCCAGTGTTCTTGCCTATCTTTACCTTGAAGGGCGCGGTGTAAAATGCGACCCGTCAAAATCGTTTGAATATAATCTGCGCGCGGCCCGTGCCGGCAGTGTCGAAGCGGCATCTGCTCTTGGCTATGCCCTTGGTGTTGGCTTGGGGGCAGAACGCAATATCGCCGAGAGCATCAGTTGGTTTGAAATGGCCGCGAACGAGGGCGATACCTATGCCCAGGCCAATCTTGCGATGTATTTCTGTCATTCATCCGACCTGAAGCTGTTTAATCGTGGCTGGACGATGTTGATGAATGCGTGTGATCAGGGCGATATTTCTGCGAAATACCAGATGACGCAAATTCTGATCTTTGGTGTTGCGCATCGCGAACCGGATTATGCCGCGGCACTGGATCTTGCCATGGATCTGGCGGAACTCAGCCATCCGGGCGGATATCACCTGATCGGGGTGATGTATGAACACGGCCTTGGCGTGCCGGTTGATATGGTCCGTTCAGCAAGCTGGTATGAACGGGCGGCGCGCAAGGGATCGGCCAACGGGCAGGCTGCCCTGGGGCGGCTTTATGCCATCGGTAGTGGTGTCGATCAGGACAATATCATGGCTTTTTACTGGTTGCGGATGTCAGCACCCTCGGCCGGAAGCCAGGCCTATCGTGAAATGGAAGCCGTGCGGGCACGCATGAATGACCGTGAACGCCAGCAGGCAGATCGCTATGTTGCGGATAATCCTGCACCACGTCGTGGCAGCTTCGGCCTGAAGCCGCTTGAAAAGAATGTTTTCAAGACGGGTAAACGGTCGGTCTGAACCGGACGTTCTGACAATCAAAAAGCCGCCTGCTTGTGCAAGGCGGCTTTTGTTTTGGGAATTTCCGTTGGTATGGCTAACCACCGAAACTTTCGACCAGCGATCCCGATATCAGATACCATCCGTCGACCATCACAAAGAAGATCAGCTTGAACGGCAACGAGATGATGACCGGTGGCAACATCATCATACCCATCGACATCAGGATACTGGCGACCACCATGTCGATGATCAGGAACGGAATAAACAGCAGGAAGCCGATTTCAAATGCGCGGCGTAATTCGCTGATCATGAAGGCGGGGATCAATGCGCGCAGCGGAATGGTTTCCGGGCCGGTTACCTCGACATTGGCAAGATTGACGAACAGTTCAAGATCGCGGTCGCGCACCTGTGTCATCATGAAATCATGAACCGGCCGGACAGACCTTTCCATGCCTTCGAATTCGTCGATATCGCCATTGATCATCGGTTGGAGACCCTCGTCCCAGACGCGCTCCATTGTCGGCATCATGATAAACAAAGTCAGAAACAGCGCCAGGCTGACCATGACCTGGTTTGGTGGCGATTGCTGAATGCCAATGGCCGTGCGCAGAAGGCTGAGGACGACGACGATACGGGTAAAGGATGTCACCATCATCAGGATGGCCGGGGCAAGGCTTAGGACCGTGATCAGGCCGATAAGCTGGATCATCCGGCCCGATGAAGTCACGCCGGGTCCTTCGCCAAGATCGAAATTGAACGTCTGGGCATGGACAGTATCGCCACCAAACCCGATGGCAATCAATGGCACCAGTGACCAGACTGCCGCCAACACCAGCCAGCGCGGTACGTTGCCACTGCGGGCCGGATGCGCCTGTATGGCTTGATCCTGTCGGGAATGCGAAATGGGCGCGATGGTCATGCGGGTTGTTTCCCGTTGGTCTTTGTCGGGGCGGTATCGATTGACGATGCATCCGACAGGTTGTCGTGACTGTGAATGCGCATATCGTCGCCAAGAACTTCGGAAAAATGGGTGCCGATATTGCGCTCGATCACGCAATCGCCGGACGGCCCGAGCAGGACCAGATGTTCAGTATCATCGCGTTTGAAAAGTACCAGACGTCTTTTGGTGTCAACAGGAACGACTTCGACGATGGAAAGTCGGCGTTCCTTGTTACGGCGGTTGATGTTGCGCGCACCGGGAATAAAACGCCGCGCAACCAGCGCTAAAACCCCGATCATCCCCAGTACAAAGACAAGGGCCGCAACAAATCGGAAATAAGCGCTAAATTCCATCAGGTTACCTTCCCCGCGACGGACCTGTTATTTGGTTCGCCCCTAAACATGGCGAACCCGTCCTGTTTACCGTGTGCAGCCAGCACAGGCAAGCCGCCATCGGGATTTTCAACAAGGACCTGCCTAGCGCGTGGTGCGTGCTGCATGGGCATAGGCATTGGTTGCCTGTGCGTTATTGCTAAGACCGCGCAACTGGCGTTGCAGTTCGGAATATTCCTTGTGCATTGTGGTTTCGAGGCGGGCCAGATCATCGGTCAGGGCCGCCAGAAGCGGCGCAACTTCGCGGCGCTGCTCGGCATTCATAGCGCGTGCCTGCACACACAGATCGGAAATCTTGGCTTCAAGTGTATTTAGTTCAACCACTTTGCCGTCATCGACAAATCGTTGGCTGGCCGTGATCAGGGATAAAACGCGCTTGAGATCTTTTTTGAACTGATCGGGTTTGAATTGTTCAGGGCTCATTTGGATATTCCCGGTTGCGATCTGCAAAATTGTTTGCCGACACCTGATCGATATTTGATGTTGTCGGCTGTTTCTTCGCCGGATCACCGTAAATCCGGTTGATACGGTATATATAGTTCAGAATCTCGGCGACGGCGGCAAACGCTTCGAGTGGAATTTCACTGTCGACGTCCACAGCCATCAGAATTTCTGCAAGATCGCTGTCTTTACGGACTTTGATCCCATTGGCAAAAGCGAGTTGCAAGATTTGTTCCGCAACGCTGCCTTCGCCCTTCGCGCTTAATATTGGCGCGTTATCACGGCCATGGGCATAACTTAGTGCCACGGCTTTCTGGTCGCTGGAACCGGGCGCGGCAAGATTTTCCGTGCGGGTTTCGCGCGGATCGGTGATGTCGACCTTGGGTCGGTTACCGGCCATTCTTGTCCATCTCGTCAGGTCCCAGCAGTTTGCGTGGCTTTGTATGCCATTCGCAAGCCTCGACCATAGCCAGAAGATGGTCAACAAATCGTTGCAGTCACGGTAAGGGGATAGAATGTTGATGACGCGGGACCGGGTAAAGACAAGCCCGAGAATGGGGAAGGTCAATATCCCGGCTACCTGCCAGGAGGATGACGATATTGCCTGTCGTATGTCGGTGGTCTTGCATCCCCGGCCCATGCCGGTAGATCGCGTGACCGGAAAATCAGTCTTTACCGTCGTCTTCGTTGGCGTCAGGACCGATTTTCATATTGTCGGCAACCGCATTGGCCACCTGGCCCAGCTGACGCACAAGATCCGCACTGGCCGAAGCCGAACGGTTTTCTTCCTGAATGCGATCATAAAGTTCGCGACGCAGGACTTGCACATCTTCGGGAAAGGTGAAGCCCAGCTTCACGGTTTTGCCGCGAACCTCAACGACGGTAACTTCGATGTTGTCGTCAATAACAACGGAGTCGCCAACTTTTCGTGTGAGATAGAGCATGAAATGTCCCGGTTTCGATAGATGGCGAAAGAAATTCGCCAGACGCGACACAATATGCCCGCTTTGTTCGTCGCGGTCCAGTGCCGCCGATAGCAACCCGGTCCGGCATTGTAATTTAACGCTTTTCCGACTTCTGGCACGGCAAGTGCAAAGTAGTTTTCAGGATCGAACAGGGCGGCAAAAATCGCCTTGGGGATGATCCCGGTCCCGATCAGGGCACGGCGTTAACTTCGACTTTACCGGCCCGCCCAATACTGGGGTCGCGATAACAGGAGCAGGCAATGGATATCGGCAAACTTGGCATGTTCGCCAATCTGAAAGAAAAGATGGACTGGCTGACGCAGCGTCAGGAAGTCATCGCGCAGAATATTGCCAACTCCGATACGCCGAATTACCGCGCCAACGACCTTAAAGAATTCGACCCGAAGACCATCGGTCGCGACCGCCAGTTCATTCTGGCGATGCAGGCGACCGCACCGGGGCACAGTCAGGGTTTGCACAAACCGCAGAACTTCAAGGACGAGGAAGTGCGCAAGAACTATGAGGTCGCGCCCGGCAAAAACGCAGTCATCCTTGAAGAGCAGATGGTCAAGATGAACGAAAACCAGGTCGATTATCAGACCATGACCCGACTTTATGCCAAGCATAAGTCAATGATGATTTCGGCTTTGGGCCGCGCATAAGCAGCGTTGAAGGAATAAGCGATCATGGAACTTTACAAAGCTTTTAAAATTTCCGCTGCCGGCATGCGCGCACAGGGTACTCGACTTCGTATCGCGGCTGAAAACGTTGCCAACGCAGACAGCCTTCCGACCGCACAGGGGCAGGACCCGTATCGCCGCAAGCTGCTGACTTTCAAGAATGTGATGGATCGCGAAATCGGCGTCGAGCTGGTCAAGGTCAATAAAGTCATGACGGACAAGTCCGATTTTGGTATGAAATACGAACCGAGCCATCCGGCTGCCAACGATCAGGGCTATGTTCAGACCCCGAATGTTGAAACGCTGGTCGAAATGATGGATTTGCGCGAAGCACAGAGAAGTTATGAAGCCAACCTCAATGTGATACAGTCTTCGCGCAGCATGCTGCTCAAGACCCTTGATATTCTGCAGTAAGTCACAAAATATCAGGTCTGCGAAGGCCGCTTTAAGGATACGAACCGATGGTTGCCAGTTTCAACGATGCCATTTCTGCCTACCGTAACGCTGCAAGCGGTAAAACCGCGAGCGTGGCCGAGCGTGTTGGCGGTAACGGCCAGACCGTCAATCCGGGGGAAAGTTTTGCCGACATGGTGAAGGGGGCGGCAATTGATGCCCGTGCAACCATGGTGAACAGCGAACAGATGACCCAGAAGGCCATCGTTGGTGACGCGGAACTGCATGAAGTGGTGACCGCTGTTTCGGCTGCCGAAGTAACACTTCGTACTGTGGTCAGTGTTCGTGACAAGGCCGTTGAAGCCTATCAGAGTGTATTGAGCATGCCGATCTGACGGTTGATTGAATTGTCAGATGGATGTTTTGGACAAGCCGCACGATATTCGTGCGGTTTTTTGTTTTTGCGGCGACCGAATTGAAATTGCAGGAAATCATGGCCCATCATCGGTCTTATCCTGTATGAATGATGTAACGTGACGGAAGACGAGGCAGGAAGACCAGATGGATCAAGCGGAAATCATGGACGTGGCCTATGATGCCGTATGGACTCTTCTGAAGGTCAGTACGCCCTTGATGCTGATTGCATTGGGGGTTGGTTTGGTTATCGCGCTGTTTCAGGCTTTGACCCAAATCCAGGAAATGACCCTGACTTTTGTACCCAAAATCCTCGTGATTTTTATCGCGCTGCTGGTGCTTTTGCCGTTCATGATGACGGAAATGACCGAATTCATGGGACGAATGGTCGATCATTTTATTGGCCTGCCGAATTAGCGAAACAAACCCAATAACAGGACATCCTGAAAGAAGATGAATCTCGATGATCTTCTGACACTTAATGTCTATGTGGTCCTGATGAGCTTTGCCAGGGTCGGGGCGGCCTTTGCCTTTATGCCCGGAATCGGGTCAAGGGTTGTGCCCGCACGGGTTCGGCTGGTT